>JAQICG010000029.1 GCA_027858635.1 Gammaproteobacteria bacterium
GCTTTTCATCGCGGCAGCGGAAGGCATGGACGTTGCTGCTTTTGAGCGTCAGCTCTACATTATTCGCAAGCGCAGCACCAATCTGCTGCGCACGAGCGCATCGCTGGATCAGGGCGACATGTTTTTTGTCTGCTCGCTCTCGCCCCGCATCATTATCTACAAGGGCATGCTGACGGCGTTGCAGGTGAAGGCCTTTTTCACCGATCTGGTGGACGAGGACTATAAAACCCACCTGGCCATGGTGCATTCACGTTTCAGCACCAACACCTTTCCTTCCTGGGATCGTGCCCAGCCCAACCGGTTCATGAGCCATAACGGCGAGATCAATACCCTGCTGGGTAACAAAAGCTGGATGGAAGCGCGTCAGGGCATGGTCAGCAGCGAGCTGTTCGGCGATGATATCGACAAGTTATTTCCGATTGCCGAGGACGACTGTTCTGATTCGGGCAATTTCGACAATGTGCTCGAATTTCTGCTGATGTCCGGCCGCAGCCTGCAGGAGGCGGTGATGATGATGATGCCGGAAGCGTGGCAGTCGGATCTCAACATGGATGCCGAGAAGAGGGCCTTTTACCGCTACAACTCCGCCCTGATGGAGCCCTGGGATGGCCCGGCTTCGATTGCGTTCACTGATGGCCACTACATTGGTGCCACTCTGGACCGCAACGGCCTGCGCCCCAGTCGCTATTACCTCACCCACGATGACCGCGTGATCATGGCTTCTGAAGTCGGCGTGCTGGAGATAGAACCGAGCAACGTGAAATTCAAGGGCCGTTTGCAGCCGGGCAAAATGTTTCTGATCGATTTTGAAAAGGGCTGCCTGATTCCCGATGAGCAGCTCAAGTCCGAGTTTGCCCGCCAGCGCCCTTACGGTGAATGGCTGGAGCAGCAGGAGATCAAGCTTTCCGAGCTGTCGCCCAATAAGGAACCCCACGGGTTCTATCCGGAGACCCTGCTGCCGCGCATGCAGGCCTTTGGCTACACCACTGAAACCATGCAGTTTATGCTGCTGCCGCTGGTTCAGGAGCTGCGCGACCCGGTCGGCTCAATGGGCAACGATTCCGCGCTGGCCTGTCTTTCCGACCGCCCGCGTATGATTTACGATTATTTCAAGCAGTGCTTTGCGCAGGTCACCAATCCGCCTATCGATTCGATTCGTGAAGAAGTGGTGATGTCGCTGGAGTGCTATATCGGCCCGGAAGCCTATCTGCTGGAAACCACGGCGATGAACGCCCACCGCTTGCGCGTGCCGCACCCGATTCTGACCAATGAAGAGCTGGAATCGCTGAAGCATATGAATCATCGTGGCTGGCGCACCATGACCATCGACATCACCTACGAGCGTGCGCAGGGCAGCGACGGTCTGGGGAAATGTCTGGACGCCATCTGCGCCCAGGCTTCGCAGGCGATTGAAGACGGTTACAGCCTGATTGTACTGTCCGACCGCAACATCGGCGCCGAGCGCATCCCGGTGAGCACTCTGCTGGCGAGCAGCGCCGTGCACCATCATCTGGTGCACAACCAGCAGCGCACTCGCATCGGTATCGTGCTGGAAACCGGCGAAGCGCGTGAAGTGCATCACCACTGCCTGCTAATCGGCTATGGCGCGGACGCGATCAACCCCTATCTGGCTTTCGAATCGCTGTTTCAGGCCAAGATCGATGGTCTGCTGGATGAGCAGGAATACCCCAATGACGATTCCATCGTCGCCGATTACCGCAAGGGCGTAGCCAAGGGCATGCTCAAGGTGATGGCGAAGATGGGCATTTCCACCTTGCAGTCCTACAAGGGTGCGCAGATTTTTGAAGCGGTGGGCCTGGGCGAAGAGGTCATCGACCGCTGCTTCAAGGGCACTGCCAGTCGCATCAAGGGCGTGGCTTTTGACGTGCTGGCGGAAGAGTCCCTGCGCCGTCATGCCATTGGTTATCCCGGTCGCGATGTGGTCAGGATGCCGGTGCTGCCTAATCCCGGTGATTTCCACTGGCGCGCGGGCGGTGAAACCCACATGTGGAATCCCGATACCATTGCCAATATTCAGCTGGCGGCGCGTAGCAATGACCGCGACGCCTATGCCAAATTTGCCCGCTTCTCCAATGAGGAGGCCACGCGCAAATCCACCCTGCGTGGTCTGCTCAAGTTCAGGGAGAACGTCAACGGCGGCGCCATTTCCCTCGACGAAGTGGAACCGGCGAAGGAGATCGTCAAGCGTTTCGCCACCGGCGCGATGAGCTTTGGCTCCATCTCGGCCGAGAGTCACGAAGCACTGGCGATTGCCATGAACCGGCTGGGCGGAAAATCCAATACCGGTGAAGGCGGTGAGGATAGCGTGCGCTTCACACCCATGGCTAATGGCGATTCCAAACGCTCGGCGATCAAGCAGATCGCTTCCGGACGTTTTGGCGTCACCAACTGGTATCTCACCAACGCCGATGAATTGCAGATCAAGGTCGCCCAGGGCGCGAAACCGGGTGAGGGTGGCGAGCTGCCCGGTACCAAGGTGGATGTGACTATTGCGCGCATCCGCCATTCCACGCCGGGCGTGGGCCTGATCAGTCCGCCCCCGCACCACGATATTTATTCGATTGAGGATCTGGCGCAGCTGATTCACGACCTGAAAAACTCCAACCCCGCCGCCCGCATTAGCGTGAAACTGGTGTCGGAAGTGGGCGTGGGCACGATTGCCTCAGGCGTGGCCAAGGCCTTCTCCGACCACATTGTGATCGCCGGCCACGATGGCGGCACCGGTGCTTCGCCGCTGACTTCGGTGAAACACGCCGGTATGCCCTGGGAGCTGGGGCTGGCAGAAACCCACCAGACGCTGGTGATGAACGATCTGCGTTCGCGCGTGGTGCTACAGACCGACGGTCAGCTGAAAACCGGTCGCGATCTTGCTATGGCCGCCCTGCTGGGTGCGGAAGAGTATGGTTTTGCCACCGCGCCGCTGATCACCCTGGGCTGCATCATGATGCGCAAGTGTCATCTCAATACCTGTCCCGTGGGCATCGCCACGCAGGATGAAGAGCTGCGCAAGAAATTCAAGGGCAAACCCGAGCACGTGGTCAACTACCTGTTCATGGTGGCCGAAGAGATGCGCGAGATCATGGCCTCGCTGGGTTTCAGAACGGTCAACGAGATGATCGGCCGCGTCGATGTGCTGGAAACCGACATTGCACTGGATCACTGGAAGAGTAAAGGCATTGATCTCTCCATGCTGCTGACGCCGGCGGAAAAACCGGCGGATGGCACTGAAGTTTACTGCACCATAAAGCAGGATCATGGTCTGGACAAGGCGCTGGATAACGAGATCATCAAGCTGGCTCAGCCCGCTATTTTGCGTGGCGAAAAAGTGCAGATACAGCTACCGATAATCAACATTAACCGCGTGGTCGGCACCATGCTGTCGCACGAGCTGGCGAAAGCCCGCTGGGGTAAGGCGCTGCCTGCTGACACCATCCATATTAAACTGCACGGCACCGCCGGTCAGAGTCTGGGCGCGTGGCTGTACGAAGGCGTCACTATCGAGCTGGAAGGTGATGCTAACGATTATGTCGGCAAGGGGCTGTCGGGCGGACGCATTATTGTCTATCCGCCGGCCAACAGCAGATTTGTGGCTGAGGAAAACATCATCGCCGGCAACGTTATTCTTTACGGCGCCACCAGCGGTGAAGCTTATTTCAGGGGCATCGTCGCCGAGCGTTTCTGCGTGCGTAACAGTGGTGCGGTCACCGTGGTGGAAGGCGTGGGCGACCACGGCTGTGAATACATGACCGGTGGCCGGGTGGTGGTGCTGGGTGAAGCCGGGCGCAACTTTGCCGCGGGCATGAGCGGCGGCGTGGCCTATATCTGGGATCATAACGGCAAATTTGCGGCTAACTGCAATCCGGGCACGGTGCTGCTGGAAGCAGTGGAAGCGGACGAGGACATAGAAGAGCTGAAGACGATGATCGAGAATCATCTGAAATACACCGGCTCAGCCGTGGCGCGTACCATTCTGGAGAGATGGGATGAGTCGCTGCCACAGTTTACTAAGGTCATGCCCACCGACTACAAACGCGTGTTGGCGGAAATAAAAGCACGGGAAGCGGCGGCTTAATCGGGCGTCGACTGGTCGTCATCAGTAAAACACTATAATTTCAGAGAAGATGTAATGGGAAAACCTACTGGCTTTAAAGAATTTGAACGCAAGACTGAAGCGTATCGTGAAGTCACGGTAAGGTTGGGTGATTATGATGAAATTTTCACCGGCGAGCATGATGTCGAACAGCTGCAAACTCAGGGCGCGCGCTGCATGGATTGCGGCGTACCTTTTTGTCAGTCCGATACCGGCTGTCCGGTCGATAACCTGATTCCGGAGTGGAATGATCTGGTCTACACCGAACAGTGGCGCAAGGCGCTGGATCGGCTGCACGCCACCAATAACTTTCCGGAATTCACGGGCCGGGTCTGTCCCGCGCCCTGCGAAGGGGCCTGTGTGCTGGGCATTAACGAGCCGGCAGTCACCATCAAAAACATCGAACATGCGATCGTCGATCGTGGCTTTGCCGAAGGCTGGATTAAGGCCGAGGTGCCCAAATTCCACAGCGGCAAAAAAGTCGCCGTGGTGGGTTCGGGGCCGGCGGGGCTGGCGGCTGCGGCGCAGCTTAACCGGGCGGGCCATTCGGTCACCGTTTATGAACGCGCCGATCGCATTGGCGGCCTGCTGATGTACGGCATCCCCAACATGAAACTGGGCAAGGATGTGGTACAGCGCCGGGTTGACCTGCTGCACGCCGAAGGCGTCGAGTTTGTCACCAATGCCGATGTCGGCGGAGAGGGTGAAAACGCCATCGACATCAATAATCTGCTCAAGGAAAATGGCGCGGTGCTGCTGGCGACCGGTTCGACCAGGGCGCGGGATATGGAGATACCGGGTCGTGATCTGAGCGGTATCTATCCGGCCATGGAATTCCTGACCGCCAATACCAAAAGCTTGCTCGATTCCAATCTAGAAGACGGCCGCTACATTTCAGCCAAAGATAAAAAGGTGATTGTGATTGGCGGCGGCGATACCGGCACCGACTGCATCGGCACCGCCATTCGCCACGGCTGCACCTCCATTGAAAACATTGAATTGATGCCGCAGCCTGCCGTCGAGCGTACGGAAGATAATCCCTGGCCGTTATGGCCTCTGATCTAC
>JAQICG010000153.1 GCA_027858635.1 Gammaproteobacteria bacterium
GAGTGTCAGCGAGATGGTAGCCACTGCATGGGATAGTGCAAGAACCTTCCGTGGTTCGGATATGCGCGGCGGCGCCAACGGCGCACGTATTCGTCTGGCTCCGCAAAAGGACTGGCAAGGCAACGAACCCGTGCGCCTGAGCAAGGTGCTGGCCGTGCTTGAACCAATTGCTGCCGCGAGCGGCGCAAGCATCGCAGATGTGATCGTGCTCGCAGGTAATGTCGGTATCGAGCAGGCCGCAAAGGCGACCGGCCTTGATATTAGCGTTCCCTTCTCACCTGGTCGTGGCGATGCCACGGACGAGATGACCGATGTGGATGCCTTCGAAGTGCTGGAGCCCATCCATGATGGCTATCGCAACTGGCTCAAGCAGGACTATGTCGTCAGTGCGGAAGAGCTGATGCTTGATCGCACGCAACTGATGGGCCTGACCGCACCCGAGATGACAGTGCTGGTTGGTGGCATGCGCGTGCTTGGCACCAACTACGGCGCTAGCAAGCACGGTGTGTTCACCGAGCGCGAAGGTCAACTGACGAATGATTTCTTCATCAATCTGACCGACATGAACTATACGTGGAAGCCGGCCGGGAATAACCTGTACGAAATCCGCGACCGCAAAACAGACAAGGTTAAGTGGACGGCGACTCGAGTTGATCTCGTCTTTGGATCCAACTCGATCCTTCGCGCCTATGCCGAAGTCTACGCACAGGATGACAACAAGGAAAAGTTCGTACAGGACTTCGTCGCGGCATGGACGAAGGTGATGAACGCTGATCGCTTCGATCTGGCCTGATTCCCGGTGCAACCTCCACGCGCCGCTTATTGTCGCGGCGTGAGGAGGTCAGCGGCAGTGACCAGACAGAACTAACGGGCCTCCGTTATTGGCGGTGAGTTCAACTGGTCGACGCAACACATGCATTAAAACGTTCTGCTGGTGAACATAATAAGACACCCTTCATAAGGAACGTTATTCTTAAGGTAAAAACAGACTGTTGAACTAACAAAGCCCGTATATTTCTTTTATTCAATCGGTGTCTGGAAATACCTGTGCATAGGAAGAAGAACGGGGGTCGAACGGGGGTCAGGTCTATAAAGGATGCATCTCATTTTCCATCTCTGACAATTTGCCTTACCGTAGTAAAGTGTACGAATCTAGACCTGACCCTAGACTTGGAGCCTGATGGCGGGTTACAGCGTCACGGGTACGGTAGCGCTGCGACGACCCGGTGTCGGCACTCGAGTGGAATCAGCCGCAAGGATGCAGGCCATCCTGCTTGAAACTGCATAGTTTATAAAAACAGGTAGGTCCAGGCCCCGCCAGGTAATAAAGAGAAACCGCAGCGGAAGTGGCCTTCTCCTGATTCTGTGCTACATATCTAGTGATGCCTGATAAAAACAACACTCAAGAAATGCTTTTGAGCTGAATTTACGCGAATTTGATCACGGCAATGAGCACATTTTTAAATAGTAAGGTGTAATGCCATGTCCGTAGCCTCATTTAAAAGCAAAGTTCGGTCCAGCGGCCTGTTCATCGGGCTGGTGATCCCGATGATCATTGTATTTGTCCTGGGTGCCATCGCCCTGCAACAGCTGGTTCCTGCCTGGCTGGAAAACAATACTGGCGCGGCCAGTGCCACAGAACAGTCTATTGCCGCATATAAAGCAGTTGGCAATAGAGTTGCCATGATCGTCCTGGCAATGGCTATAGTGTCACTGCTGCTGACCGCATGGGCGTTCAGGAGTAAAATAGCCGGTCCACTGGCGACTGCTGCCAAAGACGCAAAACAGATAGCCGAAGGCAATCTGGAAGTTGAAGAGGAATCATTTACTAACGATGATGTTGGCCTGCTTCGCCAGTCGTTAAAGGGAATGAAATTAAAGCTTGCAGATGTGATCAGTGGCATTCGAGAAGGTGCGCACGGGGTCAGTGATTCGGCGGAACAGGTTTCGCAGGGTAATTTGAACCTCAGTCAGCGTACCCAGGAACAGGCGTCGAGCCTGGAAGAAGTGGCTTCAACCATGGAACAAATGACAGAAGCGGTCAACCATAATGCTGAAAATGCGGCCCGGGCAAAAGAACTGGCAGTGTCGACAAATGAAACTGCGAGGAAGAGTCTGGTCGTTGTCAGTAGCACGATAGGTGCCATGGCGACCATTGAAAAATCGAACAAGAAAATCGCTGACATTATTAGTGTTATTCAAAATATTGCGTTCCAGACCAACTTGCTGGCATTGAACGCAGCAGTCGAAGCAGCGCGTGCCGGCGAGCAGGGGCGTGGCTTTGCGGTTGTCGCCAGCGAAGTCAGAGACCTGGCCGGGCGTAGCGCCAAAGCAGCTAAAGAAATCAAAGAGCTGATTGATGACAGCGTCAGCAACGTTGAAGCGGGTTCTAATCTTATTGATGAAACGGGTGAGGCCCTGAGTGAGATTACTACGGCTGTAGAAAATGTAACCGCAATGATCGCCGAGATCGCCGCTGCCAGTGGAGAGCAGTCTGTGGGTATCATGCAGGTCAACAAGGCAATCTTACAAATGGATGAAATGACGCAGTCAAATGCCTCGCTAGTTGAGGAAGCTGCCGCAGCCAGTGAAGCGCTCGGTGCACAGGCAGAAGAGCTGGCCTCACTGGTATCATTTTTCAAGTTGAAAAATTCAACAAAAAGAGTTGCTCATCGCGTTCATGATAACCGCGAAAACATCCGTGAAATAGAAAAACCATCTCCGCGCACGGCATTGCCGAAACAACAGCAACAGGCAATCGATGAGGATAATGATTGGAAGGATTTTTAGTTTGTACTTTCCAGTAATTTTCAGGCGCGCGGTGCGAAGTCACCTGTGACACAACCTGAATGCCCAGTAATCCCCTGATGTTCAGATCATCGCTATTGATTATGTACAATGGGGTCGATTGAAACTCGACTTAAAACCACCCACTTGACAATGTAACCTAATGGTTAAATAAGCGACCTGATAACTAGTTTTATACATATTGGAGGGTAACATTTCGATTTATAGGTCGAGATGCTGAAATAGTTAATTATGAGGATTATCACTAATGAGTATGCATAACCCAGCACACCCTGGTGAAATTCTAAAAGCGCTGGTAATCACCCCTTTAGAACTCACCATTACAAGTGCATCAGAGCATTTAAATGTTAGTCGCAAAACACTTTCAAAAGTCTTAAATGGTAGAGGTGCAATAACGCCAAAAATGGCGTTACGCTTGGAGCTTGTATTTAAAAAACCATCTGCAGACCATTGGCTTCGCCTTCAAAATGCGTATGACCTTTGGCACTCTCGCCAAAATAAGGCTGATTTACATGTAGAGCCTTATCGTTCTAATTATGCATAAAGTTTTAATCGGGTAGCCGAGGGTCTCTAACTATCAACCCCGACAACACCCTGCATGCGGCTCCGCACAGGGCGTTTCACTTAGAATAGTGAAGCTTGATCCATCCATCCCGGATTCACGGAGAGTGTCAGGTCTATAAAAGATGCATCTCATTTTCCATCTCTGACAATTTGCCCTACTAGTAAAGTGTACGAATCTGGACCTGACTCCGTGGGTATGTGACCCCGTAGGTGTTTGGGGTTATGCTACGAATCTTGACCTGACCCCGACAACGCTTGACAGTCTTATATAGCCCTTGCCCGTGAACGATACAAAGAGGTTGAAAAACGTGAAAAAGCAAAGCAAAAAAGTAGGCAGTAATATTTTTCTTGATCTCGGTTTTGAGCCGGCTGAAGCAGCCGTCTTACAAATGCGCGCAACGCTTATGAGTGATCTGCGAGCCTACATCGAAAATGAGGGTCTTACTCAGGCCGAAGCTGCGGAACGTCTTGACATTGCTCAATCCAGAATATCCGATCTTGTGCGCGGAAAATGGAATAAATATAGTCTTGAAATGCTCATAACTCTCGAGGCTCGTCTAGGTCGAACTGTAAATATAGAACTTGCTGCGTAATAAGGGACAGACTCATGAATAAGTTAATCCAGTTTTGGGGCAATCTGCGATCATGTTTCTGGGTTATGCCTTCGCTGATGGTTGCGGGCAGCGCTGCCTTCGCGATGGTGTTGATCGAAGCAGACTCTGTCGGCTTCAACCGATGGCTGAACCAGTGGCCACGCCTGTTTGGGGTCGGGGCGGAAGGCGCGCGCCAGATGTTGTCCACGCTGGCCGGTTCCATGATGACGGTGATGGGCATCACCTTCTCCATGACCCTGTTGGCCCTGGTGCTGGCATCCAGCCAGTATACTTCGCGCATTCTAAGGAACTTCATGCGCAGCCGTATGACGCAATTCACGCTGGGGGTTTTCGCCGGTATTTTTACTTATTGCCTGATTGTGTTGCGTACCATTCGCGGCACTGGTGGTGTCGATGAGTTCGTGCCAAGCCTGGCGGTATTCTTCGCCTTTCTAATGTCGCTCGGTGGCGTGGGTGTCCTTATCTATTTCATTCATCATATTGCCTTGTCGATTCAGGCATCCAGCATCATCGCCTCGATCTCACAGGAGACCAATGCATCGATTGATCGGCTGCTGCCAGAACAACTGGAGCAGGAACCCAGTGAAGATGAAGGCCGGCAGCCGATGCTCGAATCACTGGATGAGAGGAACTGGTATCCCGTGCCGGCAGCAGAGAGCGGTTACATTCAAAGCGTGAATAACGCTGCACTGCTGAGCCTGGCGAGTTCCGGCAGAACCCTCGTGCGTATGGAGCACGGCATCGGCGCGTTCGTGGTGCAAAACACAGCGCTGGTATCGCTCGCCCTGACCTACCCGCCAGAGCAGAAGACCATTGATGCGCTGAATGGGGCTTACAGTATTGGCCGCCATCGCACAGTTGAGCAGGACCCGGCTTTCGGTATTCGACAGATCGTGGATATGGGCATCAAGGCACTTTCTCCCGGGGTCAATGACACCTCAACGGCGGTGATGTGCGTAGATTATCTGACCTCGATTCTGGCCCGGCTAGTCGGTCGACAATTTCCCCCTGTGTACCGTTACGAGGGAGAAACGCTGCGTGTGGTAGCGATCGTGCCGAGTTTTGAAGGTCTATTGGCCGAGGCTTTTGATCAGATTCGGGGCAGCGCTGAAGTGAATATTGCAATTCTGACGCGGATGCTCGGCGCCCTTGATACTCTCGGCAGTCTGACGATCAACCCCAGCCACTTACGCGCACTTGACGAACAGCTGCAGTGGATTGACGAGCTGGCCAATCGCTGCATCGAAGCCACTCATGATCGCGCGCGCATCAAAAGACAACTGTCGGAGGTACGCGAAACGCTGCAGGCTCAGTCTGCGTTGTGCGCTGAGGAAGAGAACGTATAGTGTTATCGGCAGAGTGATCAATGGGGTCGTTTGAAATATGGATACCGGCCTGCGCCGGTATGACGTAATAAAGCGCTGTTGAGCACAATCAATTCCGCCGCATGTCTCATGCGATAGCATGAGATAAGGAGCGCTTTTAACCCCCCCCTTTATAACCTGCCTCAGGCTCCAGCTTTGGTAGCGGCAATTCGCCAGAAGGCGACTAAATTTGACGGGATCAAATTTGCATGAGCGTAGCGAGTCCGAAGGGTAAGGCGCATGGATGCGCCGCATATTACCCACTACCCATAAAACACCGGATTATTAATGCTGGGAGATAAAATCAAGATCTCTCACATGCGTTCGAGATGACAGTTGTTTACAGTTTACACAGCCAAAACTCATTTTAATAACCCCATCTCACCCCACACCTCAGGTGCTTTTTTCGCTGACCATCTAGGGGTAAAGTAATCCACAGATAATATGATATGGGTCAATCAGACGATTTTCAGATTTTAAATCTGCATCATTTTTCAGGTACAGTTCATTAAGAGGTGATATAAACATAACAGATGGATATAGTTCAAGCTGCGTAGTTCAAGCAGAACAGGGTAATAAAATAAACGAATATGACAACCGTAACCTTAGCCTTAATTATTCTTGCTGCGATTCTTGCACAGGTTGCTGTTGTGATGCTGTCAGGGCTTTATCGCCGTAAGCGCCAGTGTCGAGATCTGGACGAGGCAATACAGGGTGCTGAGAATATATCGAAGCCCAGTACACCAACGGGTTCTGCTGCTGAATCGTTTACAGATAATCCTCACCGGGATGGTTTTAAAGAGTTTGTCGTACAACGTCGGGAGATAGAAGACGGCAACAACTCTATCTGCTCCTTCTATCTGGTGCCGGCTGATGGTAAACCCCTCGCCAGCTTTAGACCCGGTCAATTCCTCACCTTCAAGCTGCAGATTGAAGACCCGCGCAACCGTGAATTAAAATCCGTGGTGCGTTGCTATTCCCTCTCAGACGCCCCCCGACCCGACTACTACCGGGTATCGATCAAACGGATTCCCGCACCAGTCGACCAGCCTGATGTGCCAGCCGGCCTCTCTTCCAGTTTCTTTCATGACCATGTGCAGCAGGGCAGCCGACTTCTGGTTAAAGCGCCATCCGGTCATTTCCACCTGATGGACGATGAGCCACTGCCCATTGTGTTGATTGGCGGCGGTATTGGTATCACGCCGATGTTAAGCATGCTTAATACCGTACTGGAGAGTGGCATTAAGCGTGAGATATGGCTCTATTATGGTGTATGCAATGGTAATGAGCACATCATGAAAACGCATCTGCAAACGCTGGCGAGAACCCACGACAACTTCCACCTGCACGTTTGTTACAGCGCGCCCAATGACAATGATGTGGCAGGCATTGATTATCAACACAACGGCCAGGTGGCTATTCCACTGCTGCGCAACACCATCAAACTGATGCGCTACCAGTTCTATATCTGTGGCCCCAGGGCGATGATGGAAAGCCTGGTTCCCGGCCTGGAGGACTGGGGTGTGGATAGCCGTGATATTTACTATGAATCATTTGGCCCCGCCTCACTCATCAAACACGAGAAAGTAGCGCAAACAGCGACCGCCACGCAGCCCATCACCGTCACCTTTAGTCGATCCGGAAAAAGCATTCCCTGGGACGTTTCTGCCGATTCATTATTGGCATTTGCCGAGGCCAACGATATCGACGTGGCGTCGGGTTGCCGTGCTGGCAGTTGCGGCGCCTGCCAGACGCCCGTTAAATCTGGCGAGCTCGACTATAACCAGGAACCGGATGCTGATATAGTGCCGGGGTACTGTCTGCTGTGTATTTCTACACCAAAAAGCGACCTTACATTGGACGCATAAGGAATAGCCATGGAACGATCACTCATACGTAAAGAAGTTGCCCCCTTCCTGAACATGTTCGGTGCCCTTATTCTGGCGACGGCCATCATTGATGCATTGCTGCACCAGTTCGATTTTGTCTGGATTGGGCGCTGGCTGGGCATCCCTGGCGTCATTCTGATTTTGTTGTCATTTTTCTATTCTATGCGCAAGCGTAAAAAAATCAGCTTTGGCAAACCCAAGACCCTGCTTGTTCTGCATGAAACCCTGACCTGGCTAGGTGCGTTGATGATCCTGGTTCACGCCGGCATCCATGTCTATACCATCCTGCCATGGCTGGCACTGCTTGCTATGCTGATCAATGTCATCAGCGGTATGACCGGCAAGTACCTGCTGGATCGCTCGCGCCGCTTCCTGGCAGACAAGAAGGAATTCTATGCGCAACAAAGTTTGTCGGAGGAGGCGATCGAAAAGAAACTGTTCTGGGATGCCACTACCTTCGACCTGATGAAAAAATGGCGTGCGGTCCACCTGCCAATCACACTGGCCTTCGCCGTGCTTGGCATCACGCATATCCTGAGTATCTTTCTGTTCTGGGAATGGAAATGAAAAACAACACCGTCATCATCATTGTTGCAATTAATCTGGTCGTGCTAGTGCTGCTGGCAATATTTTTTCCACAGCTAATGATCAGCCCGGGCAAGCCCATTAATGCCCATGCCGAACTTGCCACGGATTGCTTTGCCTGCCACACGCCTTTTATTGGCAGCCCGGCCGCGAAGTGCATCACCTGCCACAAGGTAGAAGAGATCGGAAAAATAACTACCAAACGCCTGCCAATCGAAAAGGAAAAAAAGAACGTTGCCTTTCACCAAAAATTGATCGAAGACGATTGCGTGTCATGCCACAGTGATCACAAGGGCGTGAAGGCTTTTCGCCCCATTAGCCAGTTCTCACACAACCTGCTTGCAGCGACTTTGCAGAAGCAGTGCGATAGTTGCCACAGCAATCCAGTTGATGACCTGCATCGCAAGATCAAGGGGAATTGCGGACAGTGTCATACGCAGGATGCCTGGATGCCGGCCACCTTTGAGCATGACAAGTTCTTCCGCTTCGACCGCGACCATATTACCGAATGTGAAACCTGTCACATAAACAATGACTACGCTAATTACACTTGCTACGGATGTCACGAGCACTCACGATCAGAAATTCGTGAGGAGCATGTAGAAGAAGGCATACGAGATTATGAGAACTGTGTGGAATGTCATCGTAGCGGTGATGAAGATGAAGCAAAGCGTATCTGGCGCTCCAATGATTTTAATTCGGGTAAGTTAAGGCCCTACGAGACAAACCGGGAAAAAGAAAGTAAACAAAAGCATCGTGATGATGACTGAAAAATATTTTATTTTCACCAGGCGGCGATGAACTGTAACTGAATTTTACACGGGATGACTCTACTGTGAGGTTCGTTCTGACTCTTTATAATTCACCATTAAACAAGCAGGGTTTGTGGCGCGAGTTAAGGTCAATGACACATCCGGTTTAAATGACAGATTTATCCTGCTTTATTTTCCATACTAAGAGGATGTGAGATGGAAAAGTTGACTTTTTACGGCGCAATAATAGCATTGGGTCTAGACTCACTACTGTTCAATATTTTCACAAAAGCCCAAACATGGATTACAAAATACATCCTTGTATTTTGCCGTTACTCCACCCATCCATGGGTTTCGCCCTGCGGGTCGTGTATATAACACACGCTCTAATTCGATCCTGTCGAATTAGTCGGGCCAGCCATAAAACGGCTGTTCAATATTACAAATACCTTCCCTGGTATTTGCCCTGCTGGGGCTAGCCTAAAATCGGTTATTCAAATTCATTCCATCTTTAGGTTCGTTAACGGTGCTTCCGTGCACCACTGCTCCAGAAAAATTTGTCTGCGGTGAATCAGCCATTAAACCCCATCACACCCCACCCACACCTCAGCTGCTTTTTTCGCCGG
>JAQICG010000085.1 GCA_027858635.1 Gammaproteobacteria bacterium
GCCGTAGGTATCGGTTAGCTCTTCAACCTGATGCCCCATCGCAGTGAGTGCGGCGATCACCTTTTTATTCAGAACACCCGGCTCAGCGGTGATTTTATCGGGCAGGTACTGGTGATGGACTCGACCCTGTTTCACCATGCTTGTGGCGTCACCGCCCTGATGAAAATCGAGCATGGCCAGCAGTACCATGGTGATAATTCGACTGCCGCCCGGCGTTCCCAGTATAGCAACACGGTCGCGGGTTTCGAGAAAGCTGGGGCTCATGCTGGAGAGCATGCGTTTGCCCGGTTCGATGGCGTTGGCTTCCGCACCGACCAGACCGTATACATTGGGCACACCAGGCTTGGCGGAGAAGTCATCCATCTCATCGTTGAGCAGCACGCCGGTGCCTTCGGCTACAAAACCTGAACCGAAAGGATAGTTAATCGACAGTGTCGCCGAGACGCGATTGCCTCCGGCATCGATAATGGAAAAGTGCGTGGTATCGGTTGACGGTCCCATCGGTTCAGCAACCGGTTTCAACTCCGCACTGAGCGTGGCCTTGCGCCGGTCGATGCTTTTGACCAGCTGATGGGTGTAGACCGAGGAGGTGAGTTTGTCGGCCGGCACATTAATAAAATCGGGATCGCCCAAATATTCGGCGCGGTCGCGATAAGCCCGGCGCATGACTTCGGTGAGAAGATGAGTACGCTCCGCCGTCTGCATTTTTTCGATCTCGTAAAAAGAGAGCATGTTGAGCATTTCCGCCAGCGCCAGCCCGCCCGATGAGGGCGGTGCAGCGCTGACAAGACGCATGCCTTTGTAGACTATCACCTCGGGCGCGCGCTCAACGGCACGGTACTCGGCGAGATCCTGCAGGCTCCATCTGCCGCCATGCTGATTAACTGAAGCCACCATTTTCTCCGCCAGCTCGCCGGTATAAAAAGCCTTTGCGCCATTTTTCGCAATCAGCTCGAGAGTGACAGCCAGGTCCGGCTGGGTGATGATCGTGCCGATTTCGGGCACCCGGTCATCGCGTAAAAATATCTCGGCGGCATCAAAGGAGGCCTGCAGGGCGCTGAGGCGATGACCGGCCATGGTGCGATAGTGCGCGTCGACCGCAAAGCCGTCACGAGCGTACTCAGTGGCGGCGGCCAGAGTGGTTGATAGCGGCAGGGTGCCGTATTTCGCGGCGAGCCGTTCCAGTGCGGCGACAGTGCCGGGGATACCGGCGGCCAGCGGGCCATTGATGGAAGCACCGGCAATCACGTTGCCCTCTTCATCCAGATACATGTCGCGAGTGGCCGCCAGCGGGGCGCGCTCACGGCCATCGAGCATGACGTCATCGCGCTCGGCGGCGTTATGCAACAGCCAGAAGCCGCCTCCGCCTAGACCGGAGCTGTAGGGTTCGACCACCGCCAGTGCCGCGCTCACGGCAACGGCGGCATCAAAAGCATTGCCGCCTTTTTGCAGAATCTCGATGCCAGCGGCGGTGGCCAGCGGATGCGCACTGGCTACCGCAGGCTGGAAACCGGCCTGATTCTCATCCGCCGCATAACCGGCAGTCGCCTGAGTAATCAGGGCCGCAACCAGGACAAAGAAAATTATTTTTAAACGGTGCCTGATCATATGAGCGAATCTCTGAATAAGTCCGGTTGTATTTAGGCTGAGCGTGAAGCGTCTAGGAGGCTGTCGGGCTTAAGGATTGAAGCGAGGGAGTGGGAGAGTGAGCACACTATTCCCGATTTTGAGGCGCATAGTTATTCTACGCAACGAAAAATCGGGGAGATTTGGGCCGCTCTCCCACTTCCGCAGCCAATTCATCCTAAATCCGACAGCCTCCTAGTTTATTATTGCATCATGACTAAACAGCAGCTCCATACTAATGGTTTTCTACCAGCGCTTTCTGTCAGGATTATTTTTTCAGACCACCACGCACAATGCCAGTCCGCAAGAAAAATCACCGCCTGTCTAGAATCGCCTTGAGCCTCATTATCAACAGCAAGCCGGCAAAAGCCCTAACTGCCTACTGCCAACTATCTCTTAACCCTTACCCATTAACGCTTCGTATTTTTTCATCAGCTGCTCTTTGGTTTCGACATGATTAGGATCATGCGGAATACAGTCCACCGGGCAGACTTCAACGCACTGCGAAGTTTCATAATGACCGACGCACTCTGTGCATAGGTCGGGATCAATGACGTAGATATCATCGCCCGCCGAAATCGCGTCATTCGGGCACTCTGGTTCGCACACGTCACAGTTAATACATTCATCTGTTATATATAAAGCCATTACTCTTAACCAAAAAAATTAAATTATTTAGGAGTCTGTCAGGTTTAGGGGGATTGAAGCGAGGGAGAGGCACACTATTCCCAATTTTGAGGCGCATAGTTATTCTACGCAACGAAAATTCGGGGAGATTTGGGCCGCTCTCCCACTTCCGCAGCCAATTCATCCTGAATCCGGCTGACTCCTGGCTGAAATCTTATCGACGATGAGTTTGAGTTCATCCACGACAACCGCATGGACAAACTGCGACACGTCGCCACCGTAC
>JAQICG010000248.1 GCA_027858635.1 Gammaproteobacteria bacterium
TTATTCGCACACCCTCAACTTCATTTTGCTGATACAAAAAACTCACCGGCCTGAGCACACCGTCAGCCGCCAGCGCGGTATAGGCGCGCGCCAGTTGCAGCGGCGTCACTGACACACCATAGCCAAAGGCCATGGTGGCTCTGGCAAAATCGCTGTTCAAGGCGCTGGTTGATAAACGCCCCACAGCTTCACCGGGGAAGCCACTGCCAGAGCTCGCACCCAGACCCAGATTTTGATACATATCCCATTGCTCATCCGCATCAATTGCCAAAACAATTTTACTCATGCCCACGTTGCTCGATTTGGTAATCACGCCACTGACATCCAGGTTGCCGTAATTGCGGCTATCGCGAATCATATTACCCTGCACTTTCATATAGCCCGGCGATGTATCTATCTTCGTTGTTGCATTCCAGACACCACTCTCCAGCGCGGCGGCCATGCTCAGAGGCTTCATGGTTGAACCCGGTTCGAACACATCCGTCACCGAACGATTTCGTGTTGCCTCAGGTGTCAGCTGGCTACGGTCATTCACATTAAAAGAGGGCTGGCTCACCATCGCCAGCACTACACCGGTTTTCGCATCCAGCACCACCGCCGAACCGGCAATGGCATTGTGTTTAATCACTGCTGCTTTCAGCGTCCGGTAGGTCAGGTACTGCAAGCGCCGATCAAGACTCAACACCACCGGCTTACCCGGCTCCACTGAACGCAGGTGCTCGACGTCGTCAAACACCCGACCCAGACGATCACGAATGACTCTTTTCCTGCCCGGCTCACCTTTCAGCCAGTCATTAAACGCCAGTTCAATACCTTCCTGGCCGTTGTCATCGACATTGGAAAATCCAATCACGTGCGCGGCCACTTCACCGGTCGGATAATACCGGCGGTATTCATCCTGCAAAGCGACACCGGGTATGGCCAGATTCATGACTTTTTCCGCTAATTCCGGAGATACCCGGCGCTTCAGATACATAAACTCACGTTCCTGCTGAGCCAGAATCTTTTTCTTCAAGCTCGGTGCATCCATCGATAAAACTTGTGCCAGTTCCGGCACACGGTGCATCGACACCCCCATCGCTCCGGGATTCAGCCAGATACTGTTTACCGGGGTACTCACTGCAAAAGGCTCGCCATTTCTGTCGACAATTTGCCCCCGATGCGCAGGAATGGAGACCACGCGCAACTGCCGGGCATCGCCCTGACGCTGAAAGAATTCACTGCGCAGTATCTGCATATCCAGAGCGCGCGCCAGCAGCACGATCACCGCCATTAAAAAAACCAATAGCAATGAAACCCGACGCCAGGGCATCAGGGGTTTTCCTACAACTTTCATGTTATTGAGTATCATGGCTTGATAAAAACAACTTCCTCTGCATTCGGCATTACCATAGACAAACGTTCACGCGCCACCTGTTCGATACGACCGTGACCTGACCAGGTGCTCTGCTCCAGCTGCAACTGTCCCCACTCTGTATTTAATTCATTCACCTGATGCTTCAGTTCCTGTAATTCCACAAATAATTTTCGACTTTGATGCTTGCTGTAAACCAGCGTAATAGCCGAACTCAGCACCAGCAAAAACATGAGCGCCGTGGCCAGAAACAGTCGTTGCTGCGCGCTCATCGTTGCCGCTCCAGCACACGTAGACGCGCACTTCTTGCTCTCGGGTTTTGTGCCAGCTCCTCGGCACCCGCCACACCCGATTTACCGGCCAGTCGATAGGGTGGCACTTCATCTTTTTCCATAATGGGCAGCCCCGGCGGAAATTTCGGACGACTGGCTATATCACGCATAAAACGCTTCACCATGCGATCTTCCAGTGAGTGAAAACTGATGACCGCCAGCCGCCCGCCGATGGCCAGCATTGCGGCGGCCGCCTGCAAACCGCTTTCAATCGACGGCAGCTCCTGATTGATAAACATCCGAATCGCCTGAAAACTTCGCGTTGCCGGATGTTTGTGTTACTCCTTCACAGGAATCGCGTCTGAAATAATGCTCGCCAGCGTCGCGGTGTCCTCAATGGCGCGCTCAGCCCTGGTCTCTATAATGGCGGTGGCGATGCGTTTGGCGAACTTCTCCTCGCCGTAGCGCTTTAATACCAGAATTAAATCGCGCGCCTCGACTCTGGCCAGCCATTCCATCGCAGACTCGCCTTGCTCGGTATTCATGCGCATATCCAGTGGCCCCGACCTGAGAAAGCTGAAGCCGCGTTCCGCGTCGTCCAGCTGCGGTGATGACACTCCCAGATCCATCAGCACGCCATCGATACACCTGTCCAGGCCACGTTCCATAATGACAGCCCCCATCTCACTGAAGTTGCAATGTTCAAACTCGATACGCGGATCACTCGCGAACTGCTCACGCCCATAGGCGATGGCCTGCGGATCCTGATCAAAAGCGATCAAA
>JAQICG010000432.1 GCA_027858635.1 Gammaproteobacteria bacterium
AATAGGCGTAGGGCAGTTCGAGCTGATCGAGGGCGACGACCTCGGCGGCGATAATCTTTTCCGGCGGCGCGTCGCCCGCCAGCAACTGCGCGCAGAGCTTTCTGAAGCTGATTTCACCCGCGCCTTCGATGACGTAATCCGCTAGTTTGACCACCTCGGGGTGATCCGGATGGTGGCTGACCTCCGGCCCGCCGAGTACGATCAGCGTCGTGGGCGAGATCTGCTTGAGCAACGCCACGGTCTGGCTGACTTCGGCCACATTCCAGATATACACACCGAAGCCGATAATGGCCGGATTATGGCGCAGCAGGTTCTCGGCGATGTCCATGGGGCGCTGGTGAATGGTGAACTCCTGCACCCGGGCGCGCGCCCGCAAATCGCCCAGGTTGGCGTATAGATAACGCAGGCCGAAGGCGGCATGGATATAACGGGCATTGAGGGTGGTGAGTAGAATATCAGCCATAGTTGGCGCTATACAGTTGCGCGGGGTTCAGCCGGGTCAGCTTCAGTCAGAAAAGGCATTTTACACATAATAAGACAGTGCCATGGCCGGTTGAATCCCCTGGTTTCAGTTGCTTTATTTTATAGCTGAGAAGCATTATTTTTTGTGATAAAGTGAAAATGTATTTTTAACGGAGAGAAAATGATGAATGTAGCAACAAAAGACTTTCCTTATGCGCCCTCCGACTGGAGTGCCGATGCGGCAGAAGCCATCGCTCAGCAGGAGCAACTTGAGCTTGAAGATGACCACTGGGAATTGATAAAGTGTCTTCAGGAGTATTACAATAAGAACGAGTTTCCCAAACTGCGTGGTGCCACCGATGCGCTGGAGGAGAAATTCCACAACAAAGGCGGTATGAAATACCTGCATAAACTATTACCGGATGGCCCTATTGCGCAAGGTTGCAAGCTGTCAGGCTTAAAAGTACCCGCGGGTTCTGTTGATCCATCCTTCGGCAGTAGTGCCTGATTTAACCGGCAAGTCTTTCAGGAGGATGTCGGATTCAGGATGAATTGGCTACGGAAGTGGGAGAGCGGTCCAAATCTCCCTAATTTTTCGTCGCGTAGAATAACTATGCGCCTCAAAATCGGGAATAGTGTGCTCACTCTCCCACTTCCTCGCTTCAACCCTCCTAAACCCGACAGCCTCCTGGCCGTAAAAAACCCGGTCAAGCCGGGTTTTTTATCAAGCCAGAAAAAAACAGGCTTATTTGATCTTCGCTTCCTTGTACATCACGTGCTTACGAACAACAGGATCGAATTTCTTCATCTCCAGCTTTTCAGGCATGGTGCGTTTATTCTTGGTAGTGGTGTAAAAATGACCGGTCTTAGCCGATGAAACCATCTTAATTTTGTCGCGCATAATAGTGTCTCCTGATTAATCGACTTAAACTTTTTCGCCGCGGGCGCGCATTTCGGCCAGCACAACGTCGATGCCCTTCTTGTCGATCAGGCGCATGCCACTGGCGGTCAGGCGTAATTTCACGTAGCGGTTTTCGCTATCGACCCAGAAACGGTGGTGCTGCAAATTAGGCAGGAAACGACGTCTTGTCCGGTTGTGGGCATGAGATACGTTATTGCCGGACATAGGCCGTTTACCGGTGACTTGGCATACTCTGGACATCTTTCTAACTCCAATAGGGTATAAAACATCGCTGCAAACAGCAGGCGATTCAAAATAGCCGGCAATTCTAGCCGAGAAAGTTCGGCATGACAAGTACTGTCTGTCTGGCATGACCGGTTCGATGTAAACGCATTCAGCTGCTACGGTGACAATGGTATAATTGCGGTTTTATTTAAGCGGAAATCGAGTGAATATGCCCCTGGATACTGTATTTATCGAAGACCTGCGTATCGAGACCATCATTGGTATTTATGACTGGGAGCGAGAAGTCAGGCAGATCGTCAGCATAGACTTGGAAATGGCGACAGATAACAGCAAAGCCGTAGCCACCGAGAGCATCGACGACGCCCTCAATTACAAGGCGGTAGCCAAACGGCTGATTCAATTTGTCGAAGACAGTGAGTTCCAGCTGGTGGAAACCATGGCCGAGCGCATTGGTGAAATCGTACTCAATGAATTCAATGTGCCCTGGATGCGGCTGAAACTGAGCAAGCCGGGTGCGGTCACCGGCTCCAAAGCCGTCGGCGTTATCATCGAACGCGGTGAGCGGGGCTGACATGGCTAAAATCTACATCAGCCTGGGCAGTAATATCGAGCGTGAGCGCCACACCCAAACCGGCGTCAAGGCCCTGCGCGAGTGTTTTGGCGAGTTGGAGCTATCATCGGTATACGAAAGCGAGGCCGTGGGTTTTGACGGTGATGCCTTCTACAATATGGTGATTGCCTGTGAGGTCGATGAAGATGTGCACAGTGTCAACCGGAAGTTGCGTGAGATCGAAGACGCCAACGGCCGCGAACGCACCGGGCCGAAGTTTTCGTCGAGAACGCTGGATCTGGATCTGCTGCTGTATGACGGTCTCATCCTCAATGAAAACGGGCTGAAACTGCCGCGCGAGGAGATTCTGCACAACGCCTTTGTGCTCTGGCCGCTGGCGGAGATTGCGCCACAGCGGGTGCATCCTGAAGTCGGCAAAAGCTATGCCGAACTCTGGCAGGCTTTCGACCGCAGCCGGGAAAACCTGAAGCCCATCCATTTTGATTTTTCCTGAAATAAGATCGAGCCAAAAGACAGAGACGCTTACGAATGATCATTACGCTTTCACCTTCCAAAGGTCAGGATTTTGCAACCCCGGCCAAAACAAAGCAGCACAGCATTCCTGATGATCTGGAGGATTCGAAATTACTGATCAGGGAAATGCGCAAGGTAAGCGCCGACGAATTACAGGCTATGATGAGTGTCAGCGAGAACATTGCCGCGCTCAATGTCGATCGCTATAAAAAATTCAAAACCCCGTTCACGCCGGATAATGCCAAACAGGCCATCTTCGCTTTCAAGGGCGATGTCTACAATGGCATCGGGGTTGAAGACTTCAGCGCTGATGATCTAGCCTATGCGCAGCAGCATCTACGCATCCTTTCGGGACTATATGGCTGCCTACGCCCGCTGGATCTGATTCAGCCCTATCGACTGGAGATGAAAACTAGGGTGAAAAACCCGCGCGGGGACAATCTCTACCAGTTCTGGGGCGAGCGCATCACCGAAAGCCTCAACCGCGAGCTGGCCAGACAGCAGGAGCCGGTGCTGGTCAATCTCGCCTCCAATGAATATTTTAAATCGGTGAAGCCGAAGTTGCTGCAAGGTCGCCTGCTCACCATTAATTTCAAGGAGAGCAAAAATGGCAAGGCCCGGGTCATCTCCATCTTTGCCAAACGTGCGCGTGGCATGATGGCCGGTTACATCCTGCGCAACCGTATCGAGAACGCGGAAGCGCTGAAAAAATTCA
>JAQICG010000417.1 GCA_027858635.1 Gammaproteobacteria bacterium
GTTTATAGCATGGATTATGGATGAAAACAATGGTTGATGATGCAAAAGGTCTTGATCAGGAATTGGTTTCACGGTTCTGGGATAATTACATAAATACGCTTGTGGATCAGGAGGTTAAGGAGTCCGTCAGGCGCTGGTATGTGACGCGTGTTGAGTAGTATATTCAGCATTATCCTGATGAGCGGTTGCGGATGCATTCGGCGCAGCATGTGGTGGATTTCTTCACCGAAATTGGCCGTGAGGGTCAGCTTTCTGACGGGCATTTCGGCAAACTGTCGATGCTATACTGATTCTTTTTTTCTGTTTGCTGCATCAATAATTTCGTTTACGTGACATATAAGGATTGTTGAGGCGTGAAAATCATGCCGGATGTCTAACCCAACCATTAAAAATCAACCGGCAGATACAAGAACACAAACCGCCCATCTTCAATATCCACTTTCAAAGTCGCACCGTGGTAGACGCCGTAATCGACGTAGCAGGGTAGCGGACTGTTGCTATGGCATTCGGTGGCGTGTTGCGGTGATTCAAAATCGCGGTCTTTGTCGTACCACGAGAGCAGCATGTGGGTTTCAAGTTTGTGGTCGGCGACTTCGTTGGCGATTTTTATGGCGATTTGATAATCGGCGGGTGAAGGTTCGGGGTGCAGGGAAACGGTTTCGACGTTGGAAAAATCGGGGCCGTCCTTGTTACTGAAGGAGCCGGTGTCGGCTGTATCGGGAACGGTGTCAGCGGCTGCAAAATTTACGCTGGATTTTTTGTCGATGTTGGCGGGGATGTTGGTGGAGACCGGGCAGTGACCCATGCGGTCGATGATGTAGGCGATGTCATCGTCACTGGGTCGGCCGGATTTCAGTTTGGCGTTGAAATTAACGGCCACGCTTTTTATCGCCCAGAATTCATCGGCGCTTAATTTAAGTTCGCCAGTGGCTGATTCGAGAACGAGATTACGTTCGGCACTGTTGGTGCGCATGTATAGGTGCTGGCAGGAGAACAGGCCGTATACCAGTAGCAGAAAGCCCGGTGATTTTACGTTGAGGTGCAGCGTTTTCCATTCGCCATCCAGCAGTATCTCGACGGCCAGATCGGTGACGTTGTTGTCTTTGCTTTCGTAGTTGCAGCTAAGGCGCAGATGGAAGTGGCGGTCGGTCATGGTTTCAGGCCCTGGACATAAATTCGCGGGTTTCGGTGTTAACTTTGATGCTTTCGCCCACCGCCAGATATTCGGGCACCTGCACGACCAGGCCGGTGGTGAGGGTGGCGGGTTTGGTGCGCGCGGATGAGGAGGCGGCTTTCATGCTGGGTGAGCATTCGGTAATTTCGAGTATGACGGTGGAGGGCAGTTCGATGCCGAGTATCTGGCCATCGGAAATCAGCGCTTTGAGCCCTTCCAGCCCTTCCGACAAAAACGGCAGCTCCTCTTCCAGACTGTCGTCGTTGAGTACGTATTGTTCGTAGCTTTCGGTGTCCATGAAGGTACAGCCTTCGGCATCGCGGAACAGCAGCTGGATGGCGCGACGATTCATCTCGATGTCTTCAATCGTCTCATCACCCTTGAAGCTGCGCTCGAATTTCTGCTGGGTGCCTATTTCGTGGCCGCTCACTTTATAGAGAGTGCTGCCGCTGCGTGAGGAGGGAGACTGCACAAAAACTTTCTTGACGACGATGTTTTTGCCGTCGATTTTGAACACGGTACTTCGTTTTATTTCATTAGCTTTCATAATTAATATCAATAACAGGAATTTAATGTGGACAATTATCGCATTTTTAGGCGGTGGCTGCGCTATGTGCAGTGAGTTTTGTGATGTAACGCTTGCCCGAGTGTGTCAATGGTAAGCAGGGTTTAGCGTGTTTTATGACATTGATGATTTGCGCTGGAGCAGTTTCCTGAGCGTCTTGAGTGAGCGGGATAACATTTAATACAAAAGCTTTCACCGCAGAGGCGCAGAGAGCGCAGAGAAAATCTTTAAAATTTTGTGTTGTAAGTGCCGACTGTAATAGATTATTTAACATTTTCGCGCATTGCCGAGAGGGCATCTGATTTTAAATTAAGAAATGTTTTCCTCTGCGCTCTCTGCGCCTCTTCGGTGAAAAAAATATTTAATCTTTTTCTTTAAAACTCTTCCACGGTGTAGCGTTTAATCCGGATGCTGTCACTCCAGTAATTGGCGGGCAGGCCGGATTTTATTTTCAGGTGATTAAGAAACTCGCGCCTATCCTGTAACGATTCCCAGACGGAGGGCAGGAAGGCACCGCGGCGACTGCCCTCTTCCATGATCAGCC
>JAQICG010000294.1 GCA_027858635.1 Gammaproteobacteria bacterium
GCCATAGGGTAACCAGGCGATATTAATTTCGCCGTCTTCCGGGGTGTAATTCACCGCGTTAGCCACCAGATTATTAAAGGCGCTATAAATCTCTTTTTCGATGCCTCTGAGTTTAATGTCAGCATCGATATCGAGGTTGATGGTGTGCCGTCCACGGCTGAGCTGTTCGGCTTCGGAGGCTATGTTCTTTAGCAAGCCTGCAACATTGATGACCGAGCTGCTACTCAGGTTGGTGGCAGGACCGGTATCGAGACGAGATAGCAGTAGCAGGTCTTCAACCAGTGATTTCATACGCTGCGCCGGTGCTTCTATGCGCTCAACATAATCTTTTAAAGTCTCCCTGTCATACTGTTCACAGTCCTTCATAGCCTCCAGATAACCCATAATGACGGTTAAAGGGGTGCGTAGTTCATGGGAGACATTGCCAATAAAGTCACGACGCATGGTCATCAGGCGCTGAATATGGGTGACATCGCTGATTATCATGAGCCGCTGATCCTTGCCGTAGGGCGTCAATCGGATATTAAACGTGCGGCTGTTATCTGTCGGTGATGCTATTTCCAGATGCTCGTTGTAATCCCTGGTCAGCAGATAATGGATAAAGTGGGGGTTGCGAATAAAATTGCCAATGTACTGTCCCTGATCGGTGGACTTGAGATTGAGCATGGATGAGGCGGCGGGGTTGAAGCGAATGATGTGGCCCTCGCCATCGAGCACGATGGCAGCGTCGGGCAGGGCGGTAGACATGTTCTGCCAGCGTCTTAATAAGTCAGACAGGCGTTTTTTGCGTTTGTTACTGCTGGTCTGGATGCGGTACAGGCTGAAGGCGAGATCGTCGAATATACCCTCAAATTCTTCATTTTTGGATAGCCCGCTCTGCATCCATTTTTGAAAGTGCTGGTAACGTTTCGCCAGTAAGATCAGGTAGACCACAAAACCCGCGACAACGCCCCAGAGTGGCAGCCCCAGCAGCAGCCCGAATATCATAAATAGGAAAACAATGCCGGTGATGCGCCAGAATTCGTTTGACCAGAAAGATGACATTAGGAGGTGGTTAAGGCCTTTGGACTATTGATTGGAAAATCTGTATCCGGAACCGCGTACAGTCTGTACTAATTTATCATATCCATAAGGGGAAAGCAGCTTGCGTAAGCGCAGAATATGGACATCCACCGTGCGCTCTTCGACGTAGACATTGCGTCCCCAGACCAGATCCAGCAGCTGCTCCCGGCTAGACACCCGTTCGGGATGCTGCATGAAAAACTCCAGCAATTTGTATTCTGTCGGGCCTATTTCGACCGATTTGCCGGCGATGCTGAGTCGGTGTGCCTGAATATCCAGCAAAACCTCCTGCATCTGCAGGTTACCCTCTTCATCATTACTGCTGCGGCGTAACAGCGATTTTATTCTGGCGAGCAACTCTTTGGGGGAGAAGGGTTTGGTGAGGTAGTCATCGGCACCGTTTTCGAAGCCCTGCAATATGTCCGACTCTTCGCCCTTGGCGGTTAACATGATCACCGGAATTTTCTTGGTGAGGTCATCGCGGCGAGTGCGGCGCACAAATTCAGGGCCATTCATGCCCGGTAACATCCAGTCCACCAGCATCATATCCGGCAACATTACCCCCAATTTTTCCAGTGCCAATTCCGCGTCTTCGGCTTCGACGACGCTGTAACCGGATTTCTCCAGTGAAAAGCGCAACATCTCACGAATCTCTGAATCATCTTCGACTACTAGTATGTGTTTACTACTCATTCGATCCTGATCTCATCGTTTTACAAGATGTACATTAGACTACTAAATTGTGACAACTTTATGACACCTGTTCATCATGATACTATGTTTTTGATGATATTCAGCAACAGGAAGGTGCAAGCTGTCACTAATCCCAGCTTTGGAATCCACGAAGGAAATACGATGACACCTTCAGGTTCAGGCTGTTGTAGCTTTATTCTGATCAGGGCCAGATTAATCAGGATAAAAACAATCAGGATAAGAGAGCTGGTCATCTCCGCAAGTGTGACCATCGGCAGCATCATGGCGAAAACCAGTATCAGTAAGGCGACCGCCAGCGTGCTGTTAAGGGGAGTACGGGTAGGAGAATGTATTCTGGAAAACCAGGCGGGCAGCCAGCCACGGTTACTCATGCCGTAAAGCAGTCGTGATGCCATCACCAGCTGTATCAACGCGCCATTGACCACGGCGAACATGCCAATCAAGCCGATGAATACGGGTGACCTACCTGTAGCGGTGCTGTAGATGAACGCTAATGGCGCGTCGCTCTTTGCCACCAGACGGGGTTCGATCTGCAAGACAGCAACGATGGTGAGAGCAGA
>JAQICG010000002.1 GCA_027858635.1 Gammaproteobacteria bacterium
ACATGAACCAACTCTACGCCTTCATTCAGCAGATAAAATCACAGCCCGAAAACATCGAATTTCAGGATGTGATCAGGCTGATTGATGCTGCTTATCATTACACCCCGGTGCAATTCAGCAACGGGCCGGAACAGGATTGCGTTATCAGCATCGCCGGTGAAAACGAAGGCTCCTGCAAAATATTCGCCTTCGCGCTGTTGCACCAGCTGGATGAGTCTCAAACGCTAAACTGCTTTGGGAAACATTACCGCGAAGAGGTCCTACCGCATCCCGAGGGCACGGATCATGCGAACATTCGTAACTTCATGCAGAACGGCTGGGCGCATATTGCTTTCGATGCTACGGCGCTGGCTTTTAAAGGATAGTTGGCAGTTGGCAGTAATTTTAAGTCCACAGATGAACGCAGATAAACGCAGATAAAGTCAAAAACTAAAAATAATTATTAGTCCACGAAAAACGCCAGGGACGCGAAAAAAACTTTGAATTGTTTTGTTTCAAATTGCTGCATTGGAGCAACGGTTTCCGTAAGGAATGACCAGTGAGCCATAAATACAACTCAATTATCATCCGCTTTATCACGTGCTTTGGTTTTGCTCTTATCCGCGTTCATCTGCGTTCATCTGTGGACTATTGCTTTAACAGTTATTAGGTTTTTTCGCGTCCCTGGCGTTCTTCGCGGACAAAGGTTTGTCTCTTATCTGTGTTCATATGCCTTCATCTGTGGATTAAATGTTTTATTCTGGCGGCTGGTTCCGCGGCAGCTCAACCCAGAAGGTGCTACCCTCGCCCAGTCTGGAGATGACGCCAATCTTTCCATCCATGCGCTCGAGTAACTGCCGACTAATGGCAAGACCAATGCCTGAACCTTCTATCCCGTTGTCCTGCAGATAGAGGCGATTAAATGGCTCGAACACGGACGGCTTGTCCACCTCCGAGATACCAGTGCCGGTGTCGGTAATATTGATGCGCACGGTGCCGGCCGAGGTGAGCAACCACGAAATATTTACACTGCCATTCGGGTGATTATATTTAATGGCGTTCGAGATCAGGTTAAGCAACACCTGTTTCAGCCGAATGCGATCAGCCTGCACATACTGCTCGGCAGAAGAGGCCCTGGTGATTCGCACCGTGACCTGATGTTTGTCCGCCAGTGGCTGCATGAGATCAAGACTTTCCTGGACATGCATCATCAGATTAACCGGTTGTAGATGCATCTTGATCTTGCTGGCTTCGATGGCCGCCAGATCAAGTAGATCGTTGACCAGCTCCAGCAGGTGGTCGCTGGATTTTAGAATCTGCTCGACTTTCTGCTTCTGCCAGTCACTCAGTGGCTCCTCGGGGTTTACTTCCAGCATCTGGGCGAAACCGCTGATGGCGTTGAGCGGGGTGCGGAATTCGTGGCTCATGCGGGAAATGATCTGCGACTTCACCTGGCTGGCCTGTTCAGCCACGTTCCTCGCCAGAATGAGCTCGTCTTCATATTTTTTTCGTTCGGCGATGTCAATCATCATCGTATGGCAACGGCCCCCGTCGTTGCCGGTCAAACGTTGCCTTGATTGTTCATCGGTTTTATCCGACGGCGACTTTTCTAAAGCCGGCTCATTTTTTTCAGACGCAGCCGCTTTTTTTTCCTGCTTACTGCCGGAGCCTTCATTTTTTGTTTTTTCATTACTCATGCGACCGCCTTCTCAAGGTGCGTATGCCTTCATGTTTCTGTGATCCTCCCGTATCTGTTTTGCATCATACTATAAAATTAATTTTTTGCGGACAGCAATTCCCTGTTTAAAAAGTTCTTTATATACGATCTAATTTTTCTATTACGTCACTCAATCTATTTTAATGCGCGACTATCTGACAATGGCGAAACCGATACGAAACTGTAGACTCTGCTTTTCATCATAAGTAATCAGACTCTCGCCGTAACCGTGAAACAGCTGCACATAAATATAACCGCCGGAGTGATGGAAAATATTTTTACGAACCGGGAACGAAACATCCAGCTGAACCATGTTTCGGTTTTCCCCGGCGCGACGCAATGTCGTGGACAGCAGCCAGTCATCTTCGCTGCCATAACGTATCAACAGATCCATGTAGCCCCGGTAATCCGAAATATCCTCATTAAAATCGCCTTTGGAAAAATAGCCGTAAAATTTTGGCGCGATGGTCAGGTTGCGTGCATGCTGCTCATTGTTCCAGAACGGCCAGAAAATAAAGGTATCGATACTCCGCGATTCCGGATCAGCCCTGCCATTCGACTCATGTTCATAACCGGTACGAATCAAATCCGGCCAATAATCATTCTCCGGAATTGCCAGGCTCAAATCCCCAGGCTGAAAATCCCAGAAAAAACTGGGGCGATAGCTGGAGTCTTCGAAAGGCAGAGAATCCTGAGAGATATTCCACAGCGAAGTCTGCGTGTAGGCAAAATGAAAGCCCTTGAGCCAGGGCGCAGCGTGAACAATATCGCTCTCCTCATCAAGCACACGATACTTGAAACTGTATTGAAAACGCCCCTTGATATCCCCACTCCCGCCAAACACCAGATAGATCGGCTCATTGAGAGAAAGCGCATCCTCTCTCGAACTAATGCCCGGAATAAATGGATTATGCAGAGTCTCATCATCAGCGGCGGTTGCCACATTGACAGGCAATACAAATATCAGCATGGCTGCGCAGCAATAAAAGCGAAATAACAATATTGAAATGGACGGGTAATTATTTTTCATGAATGAAACTGCAACGGCCTGAATCTGATTACGCCTATCTTAGGTTAGAACCTGAATTCATCATACCAATTCGCGCAAATATTTAATCGTGACATTTATTGCAGCCAAATTGCCGCGATGTTAAACATCTTGTCGAGAGCAAAATTAAATACTCGCAGACCAGCCTGCAAGGCAAATTACAGGACGTAATTTTAACCACACGGACGTACCGAACATAAAATCATCTGGAATGATTTTTCATGAGCAAAAGTGAATCAGAAGTGTAAGGCTCATGGACGAGCCGAATAATTGAAACATGCCTGGTTTAATTCGGAACAAGTCTCAAGATATATCAAACTGGGAGTGTTTCAAAACGAAGGTAACAATGGTGGCCGAACCTGGACAAATTTGCCGGGAGCAAAATTTGGACATGCCGCGTTTTTTGGCGGCATGGGCCGAAGGCCGAAGTACATGGATGTACTGAGCCATTGAACCAGGCCTGGTTCAATTC
>JAQICG010000333.1 GCA_027858635.1 Gammaproteobacteria bacterium
TTACAATTTGTCTACTTTAGGGATTATATATTAATATGTCATGGAGGGCTTGTCATGCCATTAAATGATTCACCAACTCACCAGGCTTCAGTTGATCGATTTTGGTCTAACTACCGGTCTATACTGAAAGAGAATACCATACCAGCAAAGTCGATACCCTGGTATCGCAAGCATGTTGAAGCCTATATAAAGGCTAATAAAAATACTCCTTTGAGCCTACATACTGGTCAAGATATTGACTGCTATCTCAATGCAAAAGGCAGGCTACCCGGTCTGACAGAATGGCAGTTCCGCCAGATAGCCGATGCATTACGACTTTTGTTTACTGAGCTTATTTGCCCGCAGTGGTCCAACACTTATGACTGGTTTCAGTGGCGGGCATTTGCCAGAGAGCTTGAGCCAGACCACCCTACACTAATGCGAGATGCAGATCCTTCCAGTCTTGTCGCCCCATCCAGCAATCAACACATTCTTCGTTTTAGAACGCAGTTTTCTGACACTCACCTGGCTTTTATAAAAACTATCCGTGTTCAACAAATGGCCGTTAAAACGGAGAAAACCTATGAACAGTGGATTGCCAGATTCTTTCTTTTTATCGAGTGGAAAGAGATTGACCAACTAAAACTTACAGATATTCAGCATTTTCTAGAGCATCTTGCCGTTTCACGCAAAGTTTCATCATCAACTCAAAAGGTGGCTTTAAATTCGCTAATTTTTCTGTTTCGCGAAGTTTTAGGACGTAATGTCGAACATATTTTAACATTCACCAGAGCCGTTTCAAAGCAACGGATTCCAACGGTGCTTTCGCAAGATGAGATTAAGCGCTTATTAGAAGAAATGACCGGTCGATCAAAATTGATGGCATCTTTAATGTATGGAACTGGAATGCGTATCATGGAGTGCACACGATTGCGGATCCAGGACATTGATTTTGACTACAGGCAGATAACCGTTAGAGAAGCAAAAGGTAATAAAGAACGCGTAGTGCCTTTACCTGAAAAACTCTGCCCATTACTCAACGATCACCTTACTTATGTAAAAACATTGCATGACGATGATCTTTCCGCTGGATTTGGTGAAGTTTTATTGCCTGCAGCATTTTCAAGAAAAATAGGTGCTGCTGCGAAAAACTTCTCATGGCAATATGTTTTTCCTGCTACTCGATTAGCTTTTGACTACCGCTCTGGTAAATCACGGCGGCACCATATTCATGAAACCAGTTTACAAAAAGCTGTACGAAATGCAGCTAAAAAAGCAAATTTAAACAAACGGGTTACAAGTCATACACTGCGTCATTCATTTGCTACACATTTACTGGAATCAGGAAAGGACATACGTCTTATTCAGGAGTTATTGGGACATGCTGATATCAGTACAACCATGATATACACCCACGTAATTAAAAAAGGTGGGCTGGCCGTTAAGAGTCCATTTGATGAATTATGATATATATATTTTTCAAATTAAGGGGATTTCATAAGTTTCCGACGGAAACTTACACCTTCAAAACGTTCATCTGCCCACTGGCTTCAATCTTACTGGTGGCTTTTTCACGGATACATTAGAAGAAATTTGCGGCGTGTTTTTTTACGTCCGAGTGAACTAATGGTTAAGCCTTCATGCGTAGTTATTGCGGTATGGCTGGACATGTAAATCAGATTTATTTTGGCGAGATATCCAAAGATCATGGGCATTTTGAAGACGAAGCCAATGGTCAGCGGATGTTTTTTTAAATACTAGCTCTAAGCGTAACGCCATCTCTGGAGTTATTGCACCTCTGCCGTTTAATACTTTTGAAAGTGTTTTACGACTGACATTTAAATGCTCAGAAACATCTGTAATAGTAAGTTCAAAGGGCTCTATTACCAACTCTTTTAAAATTTCACCCGGGTGTGCGGGGTTATGCATACTCATTAGTGATAATCCTCATAATTAACTATTTCAGCATCTCGACCATTAAACCGAAATGTTAATGTCCTTGTTAGCTTTATTTGTTGTAGTGGTACTTACAGGCAATGATAGTTATATGCGAATCATTAACTGCATAAACTAAACGATTTGTATCATCAATTCTTCGCGACCAAAAACCAGATAGATTTTCTTTTAAGGCTTCTGGCTTTCCAATTCCTTCGAAGGGGGAGCGAAGAATATTATCAATTAATTTATTGATACGTTTTAGTGTTTTTTTATCTTGGCTTTGCCAATATATATAATCTGACCAAGCCGCATCAGTCCATGCTAATTTTTTACTCATTTATTAGGTCTCTTTCCTTAGTTTGACCTTGATGGTATTGCTCAATAGATTTGCTGAGATGTTCTGCATTTGCAGGACTTTTAAGTAAATAGACTGTTTCCATAAGGCTATTGTAAAAGTCGAGTGACATAACAACAGCATCATCGCTGTCACGGCGTGTAATTACGGCGCAGTCAGCATCATTAACTACTTGATCTAGAACAGATTTAAGTGCATTTCTTGCTTCGGTGAATGAGATAATACGCATTGTTAGGACTCCTTACATGTACTGTATGTTGTACAAGTATAGACTATAGGGCTGACATGTGCAATATAGTGGACATGTTTATAGAAAGCTAACAGCGCTATATAGCGATAAAAGTTTTGTTAAGGGTTGGCAACGCACAACCCTATGCCTTCAAATCATGGATTTTCTTTAGTTTCCGTCGGAAACTTACACGATCAATACATTTAACTGCTCACTGGCTTCGATCTTGCTGGTGGCTTTTTCAGGTTGTGCCCAGACCTGCTTCAGGCCCCGACGCTCCCAGGATAATGATTTTTGTTGTATTTGTTGTTTTGAGTAGTTGCCTGCATCAGCTTCAAACACGATCAGTTCACCTGTCATCTGGTCAGAATACGCCGCATCGGGTAAATGCTCACCAATAATATTGCGGTCAGATTTGCTAAATCTGGACGCGAGCCGAAAATCCTCAGGTCTGTTTAGTCGGAAATAGGCTTCGGCGGTGATTAACTCATGATAATCGCTTCGACTGCTGCCGGTACGCGGCAGGCGACCGCCCCAGGCAATTGCCATTTCGTGGCTGGAAAATTCAAAAGTTTTGACTCTCCCCTGCCCTGCTATATAAATATTTCGACTGCGTAGGATCCCAGCATCTTCGAGTCGCTGCAGCGACTGGGTGCCCTGGGTTTTTAAATGTGAGTAATGATGTTCAGCGGCCTGGGCCGCTGAGATGATTTGGATTTTTCCTAAATCCCGTAGGAATTTTCGGTCGGCTTTAGTCAGGCGTAATACTTTTGTGCTCTCTGCTAGAGAGAGTAATCGCCGGGTTCTTGGGTTGTAGTTTCGTCTAGTCATCCTTCTTTCCAACAGATATCCACAAGGGTCAACAGACCAGGGCTTCGCTTTGTCTTCGCATGGTAACTTTATGCTACGACAGTCTCAGCGCCCTACTCGGGCGTCTGGTGACTTTGGGGATATATTAAGTGCATAGCGCGATTAGTGCCATGTTTTATAAATAAATCTGCATAAGCAGATTTATTCGAGGTCGCAGACCTCGCCAGCAGCGCATAGCGCTGCGTCCCGGAGCGTAAGCGTAGCGAGGGCCGTGCCAGCGAGATTCACCATAGTGAATCCGCATGGCACGGCGCCAGTCACAAGGCGAGAAACGCGTGATGAATGCGCAGCATGAAAACACCTTGGGAATGGCCCGAGCTACGCGATGACGGGCGAGCATTGCTCGCGGCGCTAGCCCCGGGTTTGTTTGGCTCTTTCGGTTTAATTTCGGAAAACGTTATGGAAAATACTCCCCATTTCATTTAAGGTTTTTTTGCGGCAATGCTGAACGGTGCGTGAGCTAACGTTATCCCGGAATGCCGAACTTCGCACTACACTCTTTTTTGGAAGACCGGCGCCGTGTGATGTAGTTGATCGAAGTGATTACATTTATTCGGCGCAATTGTCGTGCTGTTTCTTATTGGGCTTTATAAAAACGAAGTGTGCATGGATGCACTCATTTTTTGTTATTTCGCTACATGGATGTAGCGTAAGGCCGCTCGATTAGAGCGGGGCGAAGCCATGGATGGCGAAGGGTAGGTGATTATATATCAACAAATGTGCGTGTATGTTTTTCATCGAATGTTGTCTATTATTGTGATGCTCTAAATGACTATATAAATACTATTAAAGACTAAAGAAAGACTAGGACTCTTATTTTGTGGAATTTTAGCATATAAAACAACGGGTTATGTCGGTTATTGAAATCGTAAAACCCGGTTTGGTACGCTGAAGAACCCATTCTAGTACATCAGTAAACCCGGTTTGGTACGTCAAAAAACCGCGTTTAGTACACCAGAAAACCTGAAATGGTACGCACGCCTGTGGATAAATGGATTATCTGCAGAAAGAGGTCATATCACGCGGTTATTCGATGTGAATACAGCGAGTTAAGTGGTATGGATCAGCAAGATAGCCGGGTAACGTAGCGCTAAAACGGGGTGATCTAACTATAGAAAACCCAGTTTAGTACACTGCTTTTCGATGAACTGGAGTAATTACAGAGGGCAAAAAACCCAGTTTAGTACGCAGCGTACAGTTCTAAACTGCATTATTGTCAGCCTTAAAACCTATTTTGGTACGCTGGTTAGTTACGGGTTGCGTAAAGTCTGAAAGGTGTGGCCTTCCCTGTTCCCTCGATATTGTAGTCAATCAGAAATCCGACTTCTTGCAATTCATCCAGGGCACGTTCGAAGGTGGAACGAAGATCACACTTTCGACCATGTTGACCGATCGATGCTGCAATATCTTCGAGTTTGTTGAGTTTGTAGAAATCTTTCGGCTGCGAACTCAGGTAACGATGCAAGGCTTTGGCCAGTCGGTTCTTGAGTTTTTTGCGAGTATCCCAGTCGTAGTAGGTAAACTCGCTTTCGAGCCAGTAGGTCACGATAGGTGAAAACTGAGCATAGATGATACCGTCACTGGAATACAGCTGCCATTCGATATCGACCAGTTTGATCGGTTTGCCTAATTCACATTTACCGAGATAGCGGTCTTCTTTGTTGAGGGTCAGTATCAGGGTGGTGGAGGTCAGTCGTTCGAGTGAGTCCACGATATCCTTGCGCATCTTCCCGCCTTTGGATAATCCGAGCCGATCAAGGATGTCAGTGACGGTACAGACGACGGTGTCAACATTCACACTCCCCTTCTCGTTCGCTTTGTATACTCTGGATACCTGGATCGGCATATTCTCGTGCGGGCCGATGAGCTTCTTATTAGAGAGCCGGGCTAATGCGTACAGCACATCCTCATCAAAGACACCGAGGTTGGCACCGTAACGCTTTCCTTTACCGAACGGTGTCTCAAACGGCAGAGCATTATCATCATTGAGTAGTTGTTTCTGCTTCGCCTTGCTGATGGGCATGAAGACTGGGATACGTGTCAGTAAAGTAGGAATGGTTTCACGTTGTGATATCGGGATCGCATCGAACAGACCCAGCTGTTCGTTTTTATAAACTTCACTGGAGGCCCTGGTTACGACCTGGTCGCTGGACAAGCCGTTGCTTGCACGGACTTCCTTTTTTGGAGGCTTGGTGCCTGATTCAACAGAAAGCAATTCTGTTTCGAGCACCCTTCCCTTTTTGAGCCGTTCCAGAGCTTCAGCTGCCCGTTTTTCAATTCGAGCCATTGCTTGGTTTGACACCGCCCTTCCCTCCTACATGACTTGAATGACTAAAAATTAGCGGCTCATATCATGCAATTATTATCGTTATTGCTTCTATTCATGCCTCGAATAGCGTGTTTATAGCAAAATTTACCCTAAATTGTCAAGAAATACGAACGTTATCTTTGAAAACATTATGGAACATGTATAATGAAATCTAAATCATAAATGCATTTTCTACTTGTTAACTACAAGAAAAACAATAGCCATAATTATAAAGAGAAGGAAACCATGAATGTTTCAATTAAAGAACTAGCGGATCTCGTTCAGCGCTCTGACAAAATCATCAAACATATCAAGACGCATATTTTCAGTCCAGATGGGCAAAAGCGTTTCGACAAGACTTTCAAAATAGGTGAAGCCTCGGCGTTAATCGGTCGCCATCCGACCACGATCCGTGAAGCCGAAAAACAGGGCGCGATTTCTGCGGATCGAAATGAGGGCAGCAGAATTCGTGGCTTCAGCCTCGAAGAGATCAACAAGGCTCGTCGCCATTTTAATACACAGCCGCGTCTAGGTGCAGATGAAGAGGCGGCAGTGCTCTCTGTGCATAATTTCAAGGGCGGCGTGGGTAAGACCAGCATCGCGGTACATCTGGCACAGTGGCTGGCCATTCAGGGATTCAGGGTATTGTTGATTGATCTTGATAGTCAGGCTTCCGCAACCACCTTGTTTGGTTATACACCGGATATGGACATTGATGGTGACGATACTTTGTTGCCATTTTTTGAGGGCACGCAGCGCACTATGCATTATGCGATCCGTGATACTCAGATCGAGAATCTCAGTCTGATACCCGCCAATCTCCAGCTTTATAATGCCGAGTATATGGTGGCGGCTAATCATGAGCAGCGCCCCATTTATTCGTATCTCCCAGAGGGCATTGAGGGCATTAAAAAGGACTTTGAAGTGATCATTATCGATCCGCCACCCGCGTTGGGCATGCTCAGCATTAATGCACTGGTGGCCGCCACCAGCCTGCTGGTACCGATGCCGCCCAGGATGCTGGACTTCACGTCCTCATTGCAGTTTTTCAATATGCTGCATGAAACCCTGGAAGAGATTCAAGAACACTTTGGCCAAGAGATCTCGTATGACTTTGTGAAGTTAGTGACTTCTAAGAAAAAACAACGAACCAAAAATGAGAAATACGCACGCGCCGAGGACGATATTTTAGAGCTTGCACGGAATGTGTTCGGTAAAGAGTACATGCTGGACAGCATTATTTATGAATCGACTGCCATTGATAATGCGGCCAGCGAGTTCAAGACATTGTTCGAGATACAGGGTCAGACTACCGGCTATAAGAGCTATCGTTCAGCAATGGCTTCGATTGATAGCATGTGTGAAGAGGTGCTTCATGAATTACTGGCTTATTGGCCCAGCTTGAAAACAAAAATGAAGTCTGCATAACAGAAGAGTGGAGAGAATCATGGCTAGAAAAAAAATAAGTGATATGGCTGCAGGAGCTGATCTCGATGCGATAGAAGTGGAGCCGCGTCAGAAAACGGGGCTGCATAGTCGAGGCCGCTCATTCCTGGCAAACAATGATGCCTTCAAATCTGTAGCAGAAGAGGGCATTACTGAATTACAGGTTTCCACGGATGATTGTCGTTTGTGGGGATATAACGACCGTATTTATGCTGAGCTTAATGATGAGAACTGTAAATCTCTGAAAGAGGATATTCAGCTCAATACTCAGTTGCAACCGGTCGTTGCCCGCAAGGATCGAACAGGCAAGAAGAAGTATGAAATCATTATTGGTACTCGCCGTTTCTGGGCCTGCCAGCACATCCCCGCCAAGACCATCAAAATCGTACTCATTGAGGCCGACGAAAAACAAGCCTACAAGATCATGCGTAGCGAGAACGAGGAGCGCGATGATACCTCCGCTTACGAGAAAGCCATGAATGCCCGGCGCGTGATTGCAGACATTTATAGCGGCAACCAGAAAGGCTATTGTCTGGACAATGATATAGGGGAGGGCACGCTTTCAAACTGGATGTCTATCGCCGATATGGAACCGGAGATTATTGCGCTCATTCCGAACAGGCTGGATATTGGTGTGAAGCAAGCCACTCAAATTCGTTCTGTGATTAATAAATCTGCGAAAGCTAAAAAGGCTGTCCTGGATAAAGCACGTGAACTTAAAGGCAGTGAGCATACTACCGCACAGATCTTCAAGATGCTGATTGAGGCAGGGAAGGGCGCATTATCAACTCGGAACGAAAAGCCTGTTGAAAAATCCTATACCGTATCTGGAGACCCACAGGGCGTGCAGGTCAAAGAATCGAAGGGCGGGGCAATCAGTATCAAGGTAAGTAAAGCGGCAGCTGGCAATAAAGCGGCTGTGCTAAAGGCGCTGGCTGGCTATCTGGGCAAAGAGGCATAATTCAACGGTTGAATTATTAGATAAGTAACTGAAATATAAGAATAAATAGGCAAATTAAAACGATCTAAACAGGGGTTGAATCGGGCTAGATCCTCCCAATTCAACCCTGAGCAATGATATATGTTTCCACGTGGAAACATTATGCTATGATATCAGCCTGTTCTATCCATCAGGCACTAAATATGCAGTTGCTCGATATCGACATCATTTCAAAAGGCCGCTATACATGGCCCTTTGAAGGGGTGACAGAGGGAGAGAAGCGCCGTGTACAACTTTGCGGTATTTCCGAAGCGGTAAAGGTAAAGGCGACCACATCTGGCCAGTACGAAATCATCGGCGATCCCAAAGCCTGGTATCTGGCTCAGGCCATTCAGATACATCAAATTCCCATCATTAAAGTTGATCATCTGAAAGAAGATGAGCTGGCAGAGTTAGCAAGATCTGCGACAGAAAAAC
>JAQICG010000299.1 GCA_027858635.1 Gammaproteobacteria bacterium
GAGGCGGCTTTCTTCGGCTCCTTTATTATTCTGCTGCGCGAAGGTGTGGAAGCTATTCTGGTGCTGGCCGCCCTCATGGCTGCGCTGGTCAAAACCGGTCGACGCGAAGCCGTGAAATATATCCATGTCGGCTGGATCAGTGCGGTGGTGCTGGGCGTGGCGACCTGGTGGGTGGCGGAGAACCTGATTTCAGTCAGCGGTGCCAGTCGCGAGGTGACCGAAGGGGCTGCGGCGCTGTTTGCCGCCGCGATACTGGTGTACGTGGGTTTCTGGTTGCACAGCGCCAGCACCAGCAAACGCTGGAAGCTGTTCATCGATCATAAAATAAATAACGCCATGGAGAACAAAACGTTGTGGGTGCTGGCCACCGTCTCTTTCGTTGCGGTCTATCGTGAAATGTTTGAAACTGTGTTGTTCTATCAGGCCATGTGGGTGCAGATCGACACCGCCGACTCCCAGCAGGGCTTCCTGCTGGGGGTGCTGGCGGCCCTCGTTTTATTGGTCGCTGTGGCCTTCATGATTCTGCGCCTGGGCACACGCCTGCCCATCAAGAAATTCTTCCAGATCAATGCGGTGCTGCTGTTTATGCTGGCGGTGGTGTTTGCCGGGCCGGGCATCGCCGCCTTTCAGGAGGCGGGCATCATTGCCACCAGCATGGTGACGTTCCCCCGCATTGAAATGCTGGGTATTTATCCCACCGTGCAGAGTCTGGGCTTGCAGCTGTTAGTGCTATTAATGGGGATCGGTCTGTTGTCCTATCAGCGCAAAAATAGTTAGTTTCAAAAGATGATTGGTGATCAGACAGGAGTCTGAGCTGGGCGGGTTTTATACCCGCCCTTTTTTTGCGCGCGATTTATCGACAATGCCGGATTTGTGCTAGGGTATTAAGCAATAATAAGTCTGATAACCAGAGACACACCATGCCCGATAAAAATGATCTGGAACTGTTGATTCTGGGTCACACCCCTATCCTGCAAATAGAATCGCACGAAGAAAAACGCGCACTCGATATGCTGGTGCGCATTGCCATAGCCAATCGATTGCCGGTCTATCAGTGGTCGGTGACGGAAGGCCTGAAGCGTCTGGATATCGACCTGGGCACACAGCGCCATAATGCCGAGCCTGCCGATGTGCTGGGTCATATCAAGTCATCCAGTGTCGAAGGGATTTTTGTGCTGCTTGATTTCGATCCTTATCTAAGCGAGCCGACCAATACCCGTTTCATCAAGGAGATTGCCATGAAGTTTGATGGCAGTCGCAACAAACTGGTGTTCATCAGCCATAAAATTGAGATGCCGATGAGCCTCAATCACAGCGTCGTGCGTTTTGATCTGAGCCTGCCCAATGAGGAAGCGCTGGTTAAAATTATTCAGGAAGAAGCGCGGAAGTGGCAGCGTGAATCGGGGCAGAAAGTCTCGCTCGATAAGAAATCGGTGCTGCGTATCGTCAGTAACCTCAAGGGCCTGACCTTCAAAGACGCGAGACGTTTAATCAGAAACGCCATAGTCAATGATGATGCCATAACCGAAAGCGATGTCGATGAAATAATGCAGGCCAAGTATCGCCTGCTGAATCGTGATGATGTCATCTCCTTTGAATACGACACCGCGCGTTTTGGCGATGTCGGCGGCATGAGCAGGTTGAAGCAGTGGCTGCATCAGCGCGAAAAAGTTTTTCACGGACAGGGTCGTCAGGATGAGGTCGACAGCCCCAAAGGCCTGTTGTTGCTGGGGGTGCAGGGCTGCGGAAAAAGTCTGGCCGCGAAAGCGGTCGCGGGTATCTGGAAGGTACCCTTGTTGCGTTTCGACTTCGCCGCCCTTTACGATAAATATATTGGCGAGTCAGAAAAGAATCTACGGGCGACATTAAAAACCGCCGAGTTGATGGCGCCGTGCGTGCTGTGGATCGATGAAATCGAAAAGGGGATTTCAGGCGGCAATGATGACGGCACCTCACGGCGCATACTGGGCGCGCTGCTGTGATGGCTGGCGGAAAACAGGTCGCGTGTATTCGTTGTCGCCACCGCCAATAACATTGATGACCTGCCACCGGAGCTGATTCGCAAGGGCCGTCTGGATGAGATTTTTTTCGTAGATCTGCCCAAAGAAGATGTACGTAAACAGATTTTTTACATCCATTTGGAAAAGCGCAAGGTCGCAATCGATGATGTCAATATGGATGAAGTCGCCCGCGCCTGTGACGGTTTCTCCGGAGCTGAAATCGAGCAGGTGGTTGTCAGTGCGCAGTATGCCGTGCGCGCCGGAGATGGTGAAATGAACACTCGATATCTGCTCGACGAAATTGCGGCCACGCGTCCACTGTCAGTGGTCATGGACGAAAAAATCACCCGGCTGCGGCAATGGGCGGCGCATCGAACCGTGCCGGTGGACTAAAGTAGATCTCGCTCTGCCTGAACGCTAATGTTTTCAGGTTGAAAACAAAGCCATTACGCCATTAATAATAGAACTGAATGTTGCCGCCGAGGGAAAAGTCAGGGCTGCCGTCACTCAGCCCTTTGGAAATAAAATAATACACGCTATGGTCTTTGCTGATGAACTGGCTGTAGAAAACATTTAGCTCCAGCGGCGCATCCAGGCCTGATACTTGTGACTGGCTATAGTATAAATAAGAACCTGTCTGGCTGCTCATGTTGGTCCATTTGGCGAGACCCACTTTGCCGTACAGCACATCATCATAATTAAAGTCAGTGGTGTCACCGCTGGTTTCATGACCCAGCATCGCAGACAGCGTATAGCTATCCATATTTTTATTGACTCCGCCCTCGATAAAGAAATCATCTTCGCCCGTCCCCAGCCCTTTGCCGGAATCTGCCGTGCCGAACTTGACGCCACCCGTTAAATGATAACTGGCGGCGTTACGTGGCTCGGGCGTGAAATAGAAGGGAGCGGAGAGAGTGAGATCACCGATGCCCGAGACAGAATTTCGGCCGGAGCGCATAAAAGCTCTGAAAGTTTTATGGGTGGCAATAATACTGCCGTCACTACTGGCGAACAGCAGAGGCATGGATGCAAACAAACTAAAATTTTCAATCCGGTAGCCAAGGCCGAGAGGAATGCGCCAAAAGTCAGTGCTGTCAGATGTGCCGTAGTCAGC
>JAQICG010000233.1 GCA_027858635.1 Gammaproteobacteria bacterium
GAATCACATACCGATTTTCTGTTTGCGGTGCTGTCCGAAGAGCTGGGTTTTATGGGCGTCTTCTTTGTTATTCTGATGTACACGTTGCTATTTTTCAGAACCTTCCAAATCGGCTTGCAGGCGGAAAAAAGTGGTAATCGTTTTGCCGCCTACACGGCCTACGGCATTGGCGTCTGGCTGGCGCTACAGGCGGTGATTAACATGGGCGTGAATATGGGGCTGTTGCCCACCAAGGGCCTGACATTGCCGTTGATGAGTTACGGCGGCAGCAGTCTGGTGGTGAGCTGTATGGCCATTGGCCTGCTGCTGCGCATTCACTGTGAATGTGGCGAATTTACAAAACAGGCTGTTGGTCGCGGCAGTCGTCGCCAGTCCAGAGCAGCCACTGCCGGGGGTGCCGCATGAGATCGGTCGCACCAATTCTCATTATGGCCGGTGGCACCGGTGGTCATGTGTTTCCGGCACTGGCCGTGGCCGATGAATTGCGTGCCAGAGGTGTGCCGGTGATCTGGCTGGGCACACGGGCGGGAATCGAAGCGAGACTGGTGCCGCAGGCGGGTTATCCGATCGAATGGTTAAGCATTTCGGGCTGGCGCGGTAAGGGCTTGGTTAACAGCCTGCTTGCACCGGTGCGATTAACGATCGCCTGTTTTCAGGCAGGGCGTGTTTTGCTGAAAAAGAGACCCTGTGCGGTTCTGGGCATGGGTGGATTTGCCTCCGGTCCCGGTGGCCTGATGGCGTGGTTAATGCGGAAGCCCCTGTTAATCCCTGAACAAAATGCCGTCGCGGGATTAACTAACCGGCTGCTGGCACGTGTTGCCGATGAAGTCATGGAAGCCTTTCCCGGCACGCTAGGCAAGAAAGCGCTTTATGTCGGCAACCCGGTGCGCAGGCAGATCATCGCGATAGTGTCTCCGCAACAGAGGCTGGCCGGTCGCGATAATGGTTTGCGTCTGCTGGTTATTGGCGGCAGTTTGGGCGCGGTGCGTTTGAACGAACTGGTGCCGGAAGCAATATCCAAAATAGAGCCGGCAGCGAGGCCACAGGTGTGGCATCCCACCGGCGTAAAAACTCCTGACGCGGCGCAGGCGCAGTATAAAAAATTTGCAGTCGAAGCCAGGGCCGAAGCCTTTGTCGATGACATGGCTGCGGCGTATGCCTGGGCGGATGTGGTGATATGCCGGGCCGGTGCGATGACCGTATTCGAGCTGGCGGCAGCCGGAGTGGCCTCCATTCTGGTGCCGTATCCCTATGCCGTCGATGATCACCAGACTGCCAATGCCCGCTATCTCGAAGAGGTCGACGCAGCGATTGTGCGTCAGCAGAGCGATATGGACAGCGAGTGGTTGCGAGTAACCATTACCGAATTAAGTCAGCAACGGGATCGGCTTTTGCGCATGGCCGAATCGGCACGCAGTCAGGCGAAACCGACTGCCGCCGGTGAAGTGGCCGAGCGCTGCCTGCGTGCCGGAGGACTTTTATGAAAAATGAAATCACGCAGTTCGATAGCTTTATGCGCAGGATTCACAAAGTCCATTTTGTGGGCATTGGCGGCGCCGGCATGAGCGGCATTGCGGATGTCATGAACACCCTGGGTTATGAAGTCAGCGGTTCCGATATTGCTGACAATGTCATTACCCGGGGTTTGCAGGCGGACGGCATCAAGGTCTATCAGGTACATGATGCCGCCAATGTGCAGAATGTGGATGTGGGGGTGATCTCCAGTGCGATCAACGCAGAAAATCCTGAAGTAAAAGCGGCTCGGGATCTGCTGATTCCGGTGGTCCCCCGAGCAGAGATGCTGGCGGAGTTGATGCGCTTTAGTCATGGCATTGCGGTGGCGGGGACGCACGGAAAAACCACCACCACTTCACTGGTCACCAGTTTGATGGATGCCGGAGGTCTGGATCCCACTTATGTCATCGGCGGTAAGTTAAACAGCTCTTCGGCGCATGCGAGTCTGGGCAGCGGAAAATATCTGGTTGCCGAAGCCGATGAAAGTGATGCCTCGTTTTTATATTTGCAGCCCATGATCGCGGTGGTCACCAATATCGATGCCGATCACCTGCCGACTTACCACAATGACTTTGAGCGCCTGCGCGAAGCCTTCGTCGAGTTCTTGCATCACCTGCCATTTTATGGACTGGCGGTGGTCTGTGTTGAGGATGACGAAGTAAGAAGTCTGCTGCCAAAAATTACCCGGCCTCTGTTGCGTTACGGTATCGAGCAGGAGGCTGATGTCAGAGCTTTCAATATTCGCCCCTCGGGCATGCAAACCTTTTTTGATGTTAGCTTGCCGGGGCGCAGTGAAACACTGCCGGTCACCCTGAACATGCCGGGTAAGCACAACGTGCTGAATGCATTAGCGGCGATTGCCATAGCACATGAGCTGGGCGTGAAGGATGAGGCGATACAGTCGGCGCTCGCGCGTTTTGAAGGCGTGGGCCGTCGCATGCATCTGTATGGCGAAATAAAAACGCCCGCGGGTACGGTGACGCTGGTCGATGATTATGGCCATCACCCCACCGAAGTAGCGGCGACCTTGCAGGCGGTGCAAACAGGCTGGCCGGACAAACGTCTGGTGCTGGTCTTTCAGCCGCATCGTTATACCCGTACCCGGGATCTATTTGAAGACTTTAGTGAGATTCTGGCCGGTGTCGATGTGTTGCTGCTGACCGAAGTCTATGCCGCCGGTGAGGATGTTATCACTGGTGCAGATGGGCGTTCGCTATGTGCCGCCATTCGCGCACGCGGCAAGGTCAATCCGATATTTGTAAAAGATGTGGAAATGGTGACCGAGTCGCTGCGTGCAGTGATTCAGGATGGCGACATTATTCTCACCCTGGGCGCGGGCTCGATTGGCCGTGTGGCGGAAAGTTTGGCTGAACAGTTGCAGAAGAAGGCATGAGATGGAGGCGATGCATTTGACCACAACAGCAATATCAATAAGGGGCGAGCTTCGTTATAACGAGCCGATGTCCAGCCATACCAGCTGGCGCGCCGGTGGTTTGGCCGATCGTTACTGCATCCCTGCGGATATTGAGGATCTGGCGATGCTGCTGAAATCATTGCCCGAAAATGAAAATTTATTATGGCTGGGGCTGGGCAGCAACACCCTGGTGCGTGATGGCGGTTTTCACGGCACAGTGATTGCGACTCAGGGCGTGATGTCGCAGCTGGAACGAAAAGAAAATAATTGTGTGTACGTGGGCGCCGGTGTGGCCGGGGCAAAACTGGCCCGCTTCTGTGAACGGGAGCACTTTGCCGGAGCGGAATTTTTTGCCGGCATTCCCGGCCTTATCGGCGGAGCACTGGCGATGAACGCCGGCGCCTTTGGCAATGAAACCTGGTGGCATGTGGTACAGGTGGAAACCATTAATCGTCAGGGAGAAATTAAGCAGCGGTCGCCGGACGAATACAAAATTTCTTATCGCAGTGTAGAGGGGCCGGAAGATGAATGGTTTGTTGCTGCCCTGCTGAAGTTTGATGTGGATACGAGCGGCTCCGGCAATGTTAAGCAGTTGCTGGCGAAACGTGCAGAAACGCAACCCACAGGCACGGCTAACTGTGGTTCGGTGTTTCGCAATCCGGATAACGATTATGCAGCGCGATTAATTGAACAATGCGGCTTGAAAGGAAAGCGAATAGGTGGTGCGGTAGTGTCAGAAAAACACGCTACTTTTATTATTAATAATCAGCAGGCGACGGCTGAGGATATCGAGTCCCTAATTGAATTTGTGCAAAAAAATGTAATGGAGCAGACCGGCGTGAATCTGCAAACCGAAGTGCATATCGTTGGGGAGAGGTTGTCATGAGTACGTGGGCCGGCGAGTTTGGAAAAGTGGCCGTGCTCATGGGCGGCTGGTCAGCCGAGCGTGAGATTTCATTGCTTAGTGGCAAGGCTGTACTGCAGGCATTGCAGGCGCAGGGGATTGATGCGCATGGCATTGATGTCGATCATCATATTGCCACCGTGCTCGATCAAAGCCGATTTGACCGTGTCTTCATAGCCCTGCATGGACGCGGCGGCGAAGACGGCACCATGCAGGGCTTGCTGGGTGCGATGGCGATTCCATTCACCGGCTCGAAAGTTCTGGGTTCAGCGCTGTCGATGGATAAGCTGCGGACAAAACAGATCTGGCATGGCGCAGGTCTGCCCACACCTGATTACTGTCTGCTGGAAAGCGAGGCGGATTGTATTCAGGCGGTGCAGAAAATTGGTTTGCCGCTGATCATAAAACCGGTGCTGGAAGGCTCGAGTATAGGGATGAGCAAGGTGAGCGAAGCGAGTGAAATGGTGGCCGCCTGGCAGAAGGCGGAAGCCTGCGGTGGAGCCGTGATCGCCGAACGCTGGATAACCGGAGTGGAATACACCGCCGCTATTTTAAATGCGCGTGTACTGCCCATGATCCGTCTGGAAACATCGCATTCGTTTTATGATTTTGATGCGAAATACCAGGCGGTCGATACCAAATATATCTGTCCCTGTGGTTTGAGTAAGGACGATGAAGAGCAGCTGGCAGTGATGGTTAAAAAGTCATTCAGCGCAGTTGATGCCTGCGGCTGGGGTCGGGTTGATTTTATGATTGATCGTAAAAATCAGCCCTGGCTCATTGAGGTAAACACGGTGCCGGGTATGACCGATCACAGCCTCGTGCCGATGGCAGCCAAACAGGCAGGAATTAGTTTTGAACAGCTGGTTGTTGAAATTTTACGGGGCGCGTCATGAGCAATAAGCGACGACTGATTTTTGTGACGATTATGGCTCTATTGCTGAGCGGTTGGGGGCTGAATGAGCTTAACTTCAATGATATTTCGCCAATCGAAAAAGTGGAGATCGAAGGTGAGCTCGAAAACATCGCCCACGATGATTTCAGGAACGAGGTGGTTGCAGTGATTGATGGCGGCTACTTTGCGCTTGATCTCGGTGCAATAAAAACCGCGTTACTGGCACTGCCCTGGGTAGATGAGGTGTCGGTGCGTCGGCAGTGGCCATCCAGTCTTCTTATTAAGGTGACTGAAAAACGCGCCGTGGCCTATTGGAATGATGACGCCTTGATCAGTGATGGCGGTGAAGTGTTTAAGCCTGCGGTGATTAGTGATAACGGCTCACTGCCGAGGTTGAAAGGGCCAGAGGGTTTGCATAATAAAATGTGGCAGTTCCTGGTGGCTGCTAACAAAGACTTTTCACCAATGGGGCTTGAAGTGGTTAATTTGAATCTAAATGATCGTCGTGCCTGGAGCCTCCAATTCTTAGTGAAAGGCGGGGCAGACAAAGTTGAGCTTAAGCTGGGGCGTGATCATGCTGAAAATCGACTAGTCAAATTTGTTCGGGTGTGCTCGAATATTGATGCGCTAAATTTGAAAAATATTGAAGCAATTGATTTGCGTTACCCCAATGGATTTGCCATGCGTGAAAAAAACAATAATGCCAGCAAGCATTCGCTGGTAGGAGAGGCGTAAAAGATGACCAAAAAAACGGATAAAAATATGATCGTGGGTCTCGACATCGGCACCTCGAAAGTGGTGGCGATTGTAGGAGAGATAACGCCGGAAGGAGGTGTGGAAATTATCGGTCTGGGTTCGCATCCTTCATACGGTCTTAAGAAAGGCGTGGTGGTGAACATTGAATCGACAGTTCAGTCTATTCAGCGCGCCATCGCAGAGGCAGAGCTGATGGCAGGCTGTCAGATTAATTCGGTTTTTGCCGGTATTGCAGGCAGACATATCCGAATTATCAATTCACACGGTATCGTTGCCATACGCGAGAGGGAAGTGACTAATGG
>JAQICG010000177.1 GCA_027858635.1 Gammaproteobacteria bacterium
CGTCGAGTCAGTGCCGCCACTGAAGAAGAGGAAGAAGGTGAAGCTCCTGCTGCGCCATCTGAAGACGAAGAAGGCAGCTAATCTGACTCTGCTGGTGTAGTATCGATATGATTGAGCGATGTATTGATCTCAAGCTGATAGTGGGGCTGGGTAATCCCGGCTCCGAATACACTGAAACCCGGCACAATGCCGGGTTTTGGTTTGTTGAGGAGCTGGCTTCCGCCTGCGGCGTGTCGTTTCGCCATGAGAAAAAGTTTCTCGGTGAAGTTGCTAAAATCAACATCGGCGGGCGCGACATCTGGTTGTTGAAACCGCAGACCTTTATGAATCGCAGCGGTCAGGCGATCAAAAGTCTGTTGTCCTTTTATCGTCTGCAACCGGAAAACGTTCTGGTTGCCCATGACGAACTTGATCTTGAAGCCGGTGATATAAAGCTCAAGACCGGGGGCGGTCACGGCGGACATAACGGTCTGCGCGATACCATAGCGCATCTGGGTATCAAAGAGTTTCATCGTCTGCGTATTGGCATCGGTCATCCCGGCAGCAAAGATCAGGTGGTGGATTATGTGCTGCATCGTCCGTCCCTGAACGAGCGTATTGCCATTGACCTCGCAATTCGTGAAGCGCGGGCGGTGATGCCCCTGCTGGCAGAGGGTGCGATGGAGAAAGCCATGCACCAGCTGCATTCAAAATCAAAATGATAGTTAAACGTTGTTTAATCGGAAATTTCTAAGGTACAGGTATTAAAGTATGGGATTCAAATGTGGCATTGTCGGCTTACCCAATGTAGGTAAATCCACCCTGTTTAATGCGCTCACCAAGGCCGGTATTCAGGCCGAAAACTATCCGTTCTGCACCATCGAGCCGAATGTTGGTGTGGTGGCATTACCCGATCCGCGTCTGGACAAGCTGGCGGCGATAGTGAAACCGCAACGGGTTTTACCCACCACCATGGAGTTCGTCGACATTGCCGGGCTGGTGGCGGGCGCGTCTAAAGGCGAAGGGCTGGGCAACCAGTTTCTGGCCAATATTCGTGAAACCGACGCGATTGCACATGTGGTGCGCTGCTTCGATAACGACGACATCGTCCACGTTGAAGGCGAGATATCCCCGCGCAATGATCTTGAAGTGATCGAGACCGAACTGGCGCTGTCTGATCTGGAGACGGTGGAAAAATCGCTTAATCGCATCGCCAAGATGGCCAAGGGCGGCGATAAGGCGGCGGTGGCCAAACAGGCGCTGTTACAGAGAGTGCAGACCCAACTGGATGCCGGCAAACCGATCCGGGCCATGGAGCTGAGCGCCGATGAGGTTGCGATGCTGCATGAGTTTCACCTGCTCACACTCAAGCCGGTGATGTATATCGCCAATGTCAATGAAGACGGATTCGAGAATAATCCCTATCTGGATGAAGTACACCAGATCGCCGAGGAGGAGGGTGCCATTGTGGTGCCGGTGTGCGCCGCGATTGAAGCGGAGCTGATCGAACTGAGTGACGAAGAGCGCGACGAATTTCTGCAGGAGCTGGGTCTGGAAGAGCCGGGCCTGAATCGGGTTATCCGCGCCGGCTACAAATTACTGGGGCTGCAAACCTACTTCACCGCAGGCGTGAAAGAGGTGAGAGCCTGGACCGTCGCCGTGGGCGCAACCGCCCCCAAAGCGGCGGCGGTGATCCATACCGACATCGAACGCGGTTTTATTCGCGCGGAAACCATCAGTTATCAGGACTTTATTGATAATAATGGTGAGCAGGGCGCGAAGGAAGCGGGCAAGTTGCGTGTTGAAGGCAAGGAGTACGTGGTCAAGGATGGTGATGTCCTGCATTTCAGGTTCAATGTTTAATTCTCGTTAGGGCAGTGTTTTTATTGACACCACGGCCGCAAAAGTACAAAATCTGCGGCCTTCAAAACATGGTTATATAGCTAGAGCATCGCACTCATAAGGAATGGGTCATAATCAAAAAGAAGGAAGAAAAGCGCTGAAATTTTCTTCTGGATTGGGTTGAAAAAGGCAAAGAATTTTGACCTGAAACAGCCCGGATTTCAGCAGTAAAAATAGAAAAAGGTTATGTAGCTCAGTTGGTTAGAGCATCGCATTCATAATGCGGGGGTCGGTGGTTCAAGTCCACCCATAACCACCATATTTTAAACAATCCTCTATAAATTGCAGTTCATCCGGTTGCAAAGTCGAGACTTCGTTACTTTGAGGCACTGGGATTGTTTTAGTATTAATTTATTTCCCTTCTATACTTTATGCCTGTGAATTAATGTGTATCGGGGTTTGTCTCCATGCATTTTCAGGGTGGCCTATGTTCGGTTTGTTCAAGCAGAAGAATGATAAACAGCTCGATGATGTGATTATG
>JAQICG010000171.1 GCA_027858635.1 Gammaproteobacteria bacterium
GGGCATTGATCCGCGCCAGAAAATATTTGGTCAGCTCGACACTGCTGACTTCACCGGCCTGCAACAGGGCGGATAATTCGACCAGGGTTTTTTTATGGTACATCTTCATCTCATCCTGACTCATCACTCGATCACCTTTGGCACCAGATAAAGGCCGTCTTCGGTCTTCGGCGCAATGGCCTGAAACAGCTCGCGCTGATTACCCTCGGTGACCACATCTTCGCGCAGGCGCTGCACCGCATCCAGCGGGTGCGACATGGGGGTCACGCCTTCGGTGTCCACGGCATTCATCTGTTCGACCAGATCGAGGATGTCTGACAGGCTGCTGACATAACCAGGGATATCCGCTTCCTCTATTTTCAGGCGCGCCAGATAGGCGATTTTCTTTACTTCATCCGCATCAAGGGACATTGGCTTCACTCCAAAAATCGTAGTGCAATTATCGATACTGCTGCTCACAGCCTGAGGCTGTTCACAAAAGCGGAAAGTTAGCATAATACGCGCTTCCCCTCACTGTTTTGCTTGCTCGAACTACACCCTGTTGTTAGAGTACGCGCGACTTTCCACCAAACTTTCCAAAATTAGCCTATATTCATTAGGCTAATAATGACAACTGACTAGAACAGGTAAAAACAGCTAATGTTACTGAAACGCCTCCGGGGCTTATTTTCCAACGACCTATCCATCGACCTTGGTACCGCCAATACTCTGATTTACGCGCGCGGCAAAGGCATTGTACTGGACGAGCCTTCAGTAGTGGCCATTCGGCAGGACCGCGGTCCCGGTGGCCCTAAATCCATCGAAGCCTACGGCAAGGCCGCCAAAGCCATGCTGGGGCGTACACCACAGAATATTATCGCCATTCGCCCCATGCGCGATGGTGTGATTGCCGACTTCAACATCACCGCCAAAATGTTACAGCACTTTATCCGCTCGGTTCATGAAAGCCAGATGTTGCGCCCCAGCCCGCGTGTGCTGATCTGCGTACCCTGCGGGGCGACTCAGGTGGAACGCCGTGCGATTCGTGAGTCGGCCACCGACGCCGGTGCTCGCAGCGTATTTCTCATTGAAGAGCCCTTGGCCGCCGCTATCGGCGCCGGCATGCCCGTCGACGAAGCCCATGGCTCCATGGTGCTGGACATTGGCGGCGGCACCTCCGAAGTGGCGGTGATGTCACTCAACGGTATCGTCTACTCAGCCTCGGTCAGAATTGGCGGCGACAAATTCGATGAAGCCATCGTCAGTTATGTACGCCGCAATTACGGCATCCTGATCGGTGAAGCCACAGCCGAACGCATCAAACATCAGATCGGCACCGCCTACCCCGGCAAGGAGCTGCTGGAAATCGAAGTCAAGGGTCGCAACCTTTCCGAAGGTATTCCTCGCAGCTTCTCACTCAACAGCAACGAAATTCTCGAAGCACTGCAAGAACCGTTACAGGGCATCGTTCAGGCCGTTAAGGCGGCACTAGAACAAACCCCGCCCGAACTGGGTGCCGACGTCGCCGATCGCGGCATCGTGCTGACCGGCGGCGGCTCCCTACTGCGTGATATCGATCGCCTGTTAATGGAAGAGACCGGCCTGCCGGTGGTGCTGGCGGAAGAGCCACTGACCTGTGTTGCACGCGGTGGTGGCCGGGTACTGGAACTGATCGACGAACACGGGAGTGATTTCTTCACCCTTGATTAAGAACATGACAGTGACGCACCCGTCATGCCCTGACCCCGCCCTTTCCGGTTGTTGCTAAGCAATGCAAACGCTTTTTCTACAAGGCCCATCAGTCACCTTACGAGCACTTATTCTGGTCATCGCCAGCATAGTGCTGATGACGGTTGATCACCGCTGGAGCCAGATGGAGATGGTACGCAACACCCTGTCGCACCTGCTCTACCCCTTGCAGTACACCATTGATCTGCCCATTCGTCTGTATTACTGGGCCGATATCACCCTGAGCACGCATCAGGCACTGCTGGATGAAAATCGCCGTCTCGAAGAGCTCTACCTGCAAAACCGGATTCGCCTGCAAAAAATGGACATTCTGGAAAGAGAAAACCTGCGTCTACGTGAACTGCTCAGCGCTACCCCCAAATCCAGTCAGAAAGTACTCATTGCCGAAATCATCAATGTCGATATTGACCCCTACCGCCAGCTGGTCATCATCAACAAGGGCAGTAATAATGGCGTCTATATCTCCCAGCCGGTGATCGATGCCCGCGGCATCATGGGACAGACTATCCACGTCAATGCAAACTCATCCACGGTTATGCGTATTACCGATGCCAGCCACGCGCTGCCGGTACAGATAGATCGCAATGGCCTGCGCGCCAACGCCTTCGGTACCGGCAAAATTGATTACCTTGATATCCCCTACATTGCACAGAATGCAGATATTCGCGTTGGTGATACTTTGATCACCTCCGGCCTGGGCGGGCATTTTCCCGCCAACTACCCGGTGGCGGTGGTTAGCCACATTGAACGCTCACCCGATGAAGCCTTCGCCAGAATAAAAGC
>JAQICG010000359.1 GCA_027858635.1 Gammaproteobacteria bacterium
GGGTTATTGTCTGCATCTGGGGCATGAATTCAGCGCCTCCAGGAGTCTGTCGGATTTAGGATGAATTGGCTGCGGAAGCGGGAGAAGTCGTTGCCGGTGACGGCCAATGGCCGCAAGACAGGCTAGTCGTGTTCATTCATTTTAATGTCGCGGCCATGCTGTACGCTTTTATTACGCATAACTGTGCCGTGACTCTGGTATATGTGTTAATATCTCCGGCTTTATTAGCGTGTTTTTAAAACGAATTTAAAAATCTGGTTGCTCTTACTAAATGACTGAGTTTGCAAAAGAAATTTCCCCGGTAAATATAGAAGACGAAATGCGTCAGTCCTATCTGGACTACGCAATGAGTGTAATTGTCGGCCGTGCTCTGCCTGATGTGCGTGACGGTTTGAAACCGGTTCACCGCAGGGTGTTATATGCCATGCGCGTTCTAGGTAACGACTGGAACAAGCCCTATAAAAAATCGGCGCGTGTAGTCGGTGATGTCATCGGTAAATATCATCCTCATGGTGATACCGCTGTTTACGACACTATCGTGCGTATGGCGCAGCCCTTTTCGTTACGCTATATGCTGGTCGATGGCCAGGGTAACTTCGGTTCGGTTGATGGTGATTCACCCGCCGCAATGCGATATACCGAAGTCCGAATGTCGAAAATCGCCCACGAACTGCTGGCTGATCTCGACAAGGAAACTGTTGATTTTACCGAGAACTATGACGGTTCTGAAACCGAACCCGATGTCTTGCCGACCCGTGTGCCGAACATGTTGGTCAACGGCTCCTCCGGCATCGCTGTCGGTATGGCCACGAATATTCCGCCCCATAATCTAACCGAAGTGATCAACGCCACGCTGGCGCTAATTGATGATCCCGCGCTCGATATCGATGCGCTGATGGAATATCTGCCCGCACCTGATCTGCCTACCGCGGGCCTGCTCAACGGCACCAAGGGCATTCGCGAAGCCTATAAAACCGGCCGTGGCCGCATGGTGATGCGCTCACGCGCCGAGATTATCGAGAGCAGTAAATCCGGCAAGCAGAGCATCATCGTCACCGAGATCCCCTACCAGATTAATAAGGCGCGTCTGATCGAGCGCATTGCCGAGTTGGTGAAGGAAAAACGCCTCGAGGGCATTACCGAGCTGCGTGATGAGTCGGACAAAGACGGCATGCGCATCGTCATCGAGCTACGCCGCGGCGAAGTTGGTGAGGTGGTGCTGAATAACCTCTTCAAACTCACCTCCATGCAGTGCGTGTTTGGCATTAACATGGTGGCGCTGGTTGACGGTCAGCCGCAGTTGCTCAATCTCAAGCAGATCATACAGGCGTTTATTCGTCATCGCCGTGAAGTGGTCACGCGTCGTACTATTTATGAATTACGCAAGGCACGCGAACGCGCACACCTTTTGGAAGGTCTGGCGGTTGCGCTGGCGAACATCGACGAAGTCATTGCACTGATCAAGCGCTCAGCCAATCCGGCTGTTGCCAAGGTCGCGCTGATGGATAAAATCTGGTCACCCGGCGCGGTTACCGATATGGTTAGCCGTGCGGGTGCCGACTCTTCACGTCCCGACCAGCTTGATCCGCGTTATGGTTTGAAAGAGGATGGCTATCATCTTTCCGATGCTCAGGCGCAGGCGATTCTTGAGCTTCGCCTGCATCGCTTGACTGGGCTCGAGCAAGATAAAATAGTCAATGAATTCAAGGAAATACTGGAAATTATTATCGATCTGCTCGATATTCTTTCTAATCCGGATCGCCTCCTACAGGTGATACGTGACGAGCTTAATGAAATTCGTGAAAATTTCGGTGATGCCCGTCGTACCGAAATTATCGAAAGTCAGTTAGACCTCACCATGGAAGATCTGATTACCGAAGAAGATGTGGTGGTGACTTTCTCGCACGAAGGCTATGCCAAATGTCAGGCGATGGATGTCTATAATACCCAGCGTCGTGGTGGTCGCGGTAAATCGGCTACCAGCATGAAAGAAAAGGATTTTATCGACAAACTGTTTGTGGCCAACACCCACGACACACTGCTGTGTTTTACCAGCCGCGGTAAAGTCTACTGGTTAAAAGTGTATCAGTTACCGATGGCGGGCCGGGGTTCACGCGGCAAGCCTATCGTGAATCTTCTGCCGCTCGAAGACGGTGAGCGAATCAATGCGGTATTGCCGGTGCGACATTATGATGACAATTATTTTGTCTTTATGGCTACCAGTTCGGGCACAGTTAAAAAGACCGCATTATCAAACTTCTCGCGCCCCCGAACATCAGGCATTATCGCCATCGACCTCAGAAACGACGACGTGCTGGTTGATGTCGTGATTACCAATGGCGCGAACCACATTATGCTGCTGTCCAATGCCGGCAAAGCCATGCGCTTCTCAGAATCCGATGTCCGCATCACGGGCCGAACCGCTGCCGGTGTTCGCGGCATGAGACTGACCGCAGAGCAACGTATCATCGGTATGATCCTGGTTGACGAGGAAGGCTCAATCCTGACGGCTACCGAAAATGGTTATGGTAAACGCACGGCTGTCGCTGACTACCCCTTAAGAGGGCGAGGCGGTCAGGGCGTTATTTCAATTAAGACCAATGAACGTAATGGTGAAATTATCGGTGCGGTGCAGGTTAAGCCGGATGATGAAATCATGATGATTACGAATAACGGCACACTGGTGCGAATCTCTGTAGCGGATGTCAGCGAAATGGGACGAAATACCCAGGGTGTGCGTCTGATTCGTTTGACCAATGGCGAGAAACTGGTGGAAGTCGAGAAAATCGACGCCCTTATAGGCGAAGATGTAATCGATATCGAAGCCGGACAAGACGAAAGTGGCGAGTAAATGCGATTTGCGTAGGCTTTGCCAGTAAGTTTTAAATCCATCCTTCTAACTAACGATTAATAATAAATAATTATGAATAGAGTTTTTAATTTTAGTGCCGGCCCGGCGATATTGCCTCAAAAAGTGCTGGAGCAGGCCCGTGATGAAATGCTGGACTGGAACGGTTCAGGCATGTCCGTAATGGAAATGAGCCACCGCGGTAAAGAGTACCTCTCGATCGCCGCCAAGGCCGAGGCTGATCTGCGTGAGCTGATGTCGATTCCTGACAACTACAAGGTCCTGTTTCTGCAAGGCGGTGCCAGCAGTCAGTTTGCAATGGTGCCGATCAACCTGCTGGGCGATAAGACCAGTGCTGATTATTTGCTAACTGGCCAGTGGTCTAAAAAAGCGATAGCTGAAGCTAAGCGTTACTGTGATGTAAACGTCATAGCAGACACCAGCGACACTAATTTCACGACGATACCGGCTGAAGAAACACTGAAATTCAATCCCGATGCCGCCTATGTGCATTACACGCCCAATGAAACCATTGTTGGTGTTGAGTTCCCCTATATTCCCGACACCGGTGATATCCCTCTGGTTGCGGATATGTCCTCGACCATCTTGTCACGTCAGATTGATGTTTCCAAATTTGGTTTGATCTATGCCGGTGCGCAGAAAAACATCGGCCCTGCTGGTCTGACCATTGTCATTATTCGGGAAGATCTGCTGGGCAAGGCCAAATCGAATATGCCCGCCATGTTCGATTACAAAATACACGTCGACAATGACTCCATGTACAACACACCGCCGACCTATAGCTGGTATCTGGCAGGTCTGGTTTTCGCTTGGCTAAAAGAGAAGGGTGGATTGCCCGCGATGGAAGCAATTAATCAGAAGAAGGCCGACAAACTCTACGCGGCGATTGATGCTTCAGACTTTTATTCCAGTCCGGTAGAGAAAAGCTGCCGGTCCTGGATGAAGGTCCCATTTGTGCTGGCCAATGCGGATCTGGACGCGAAATTTCTTGAAGGCGCTGCAAAGCAGAAATTGCACTCCTTAAAAGGCCACCGCTCGGTGGGTGGTATGCGCGCCAGTATATATAACGCCATGCCGGTTGAGGGTGTAGATGTTTTAATAGACTTCATGGCCACCTTCGAAAAAAACAATGCCTGATAAATTGCCCGTTATCTGAATCTACAAGGCTGAAATTTTAATTATGATAAAAGTAAAAACATACAATAATATCTCGGAGAAAGGTCTTAGCCGTCTGCCGACTGACATTTATACAATCAGTGAAGATCGTGCTGATCCCGATGTCATTATGCTGCGTTCCGCAAAACTGCACGATATGGAAATACCTCGATGCCTGAA
>JAQICG010000019.1 GCA_027858635.1 Gammaproteobacteria bacterium
AGCAATGGCCGCGGTAATGGTTTGCATGTTCTCGCCCATCTCCTCCATGATGGCAAACAGGGCCAGCGGCTCGACCAGCTCGTCGTCGTTTTCGGCCAGCAACGCTGTGCATGCCGTGATCAGGGCGAAGCCGGTGGCCAGTGCGGCGGTGTTAATATGAAATGTTTTCATGGTTTGGTTTCTCTCAATATAAAGTTGTGACCACCGTGCCTTCACAGACCCAGCTGGATGGCGACACCCCAATAGCGCACATCCATCGGGTAGAATTGCCCGTATGGAGACGGCCCGTCGTAAAATTCCGCCAGCACACTCCAGCGCCGCGCGTTTTGGCGGTTATTATTGAACGGCGCAAACTCGAGCCCTGCCTTGACGCTCACCTGCACCTGCCAGTCACTCTGCTGCCAGCGTTTCACATCCAGCCCGGCCACCCAGTGTGCGCCACCGATCTCAGCCATACTCACGACTACCTGGCGTCCGCGCCAGTCGACCCCCGCGTGTAGCAGGCTCTCGTCAAGATCACCGGGATCATGTTGAAAAAGGTATTCGCCACCGCCATAGAAACGGATGCCGTCAAAATCGTAGGCCACGATGAGCTCGATCGCTTCAAAACTCAGGTTCACCCGTTGCGGCTGAGTGCGCAGAAGGAATTCATCGCCCAGATGTGAACTCTGGTGATATACACGCACCCGCCCGGACCAGTTTTCACGCGACCAGGTCAGCGGCACACCGATGATATAATCCGCATTCACCAGATCGCTCGATGGCGCCTTCAGATCAAATTGAGCGAACACCCCACCCGCAATACCGAGCTGCCAGTCCACGCCAGCACGGGTTCGACTGCGCACAATACCGAAGTTTTCGCCGAAGCCGACAGCCCCGAGAGTAGTGTCGTATAACGCCGAGTCGATCTTGAGCGTGCTGACAAAGAAGCGTGGCTCCTTAGGGTCGGCGCGTAGCGGTTCGAAAAGATGCGTAGCCGGCAGTGCTGTCATGCCTGACTCAACGTCATTTTCGGCCGACACCGACCGGGGTGCCGCAGTCAGCACAAATCCTGTGAACAGGATCATGACGATGAAAAACAGGTTCATATCCGGGCGCTTTTCACCGCACCGATCTGCCGCCAGCCGATAGCCGCAAGCGCAGTCCACACCACGGTGCGCAGACTCATGGCGATGACGGTGCGTTGCTCGTAGTCACCGCCGCCCAGCACATGCACTGCAAAACCGGCAAAGGTGAGCGCGGTGGCGACTGCGATAGCGATGGCCAGCCATACCGCCCAGCGCTGCTGCAACCAGAACCCCGCCCCGGCGATGACATAGGCAAAGCCAGCGAGAAAGTTGAACCACAGTACGAATGGCACATAGTTACCCGCCGCCGCCTGCGCCGCCGGGTCGCCGAACAGAACACCACCCCCTTCCTTAATCGTCATCAGTCCAAACAGAACCGCCACGATAGACATGCTCCATACCCCGATAGAACGCCCTGATTTATGCTGTGTCATAGCTATACCTCGTAATGTTTTCCAAAATCCACCGGTATTAGCCGGTGGCGCTGTCATCGTACCCGAGCATGTACTGCTCAATCGAATCCCCGTCCCTCGCCCGCCTCCTCGTGGGTCTTGCCATCACGAATGTGGTAGATGCGCTTGAAGGTGGGGAGAATTTTTTCGTCGTGGGTCACCACAATAATAGCGGTTTCATACTGGCTCGCCATCTGGTTGAGGATGCGAATGACCGCCAGCGCGCGCTCACTGTCGAGCGGTGCGGTGGGTTCGTCGGCCAGAATCACCGGCGGCCGGTTGACCAGCGCGCGGGCGATGGAGACCCGTTGCTGTTCACCACCGGAGAGCTGCGAGGGCATGGCTTTGGCGCGATGACCCACATCCAGCGCCTCCAGCAGCTCCAGCGCGCGCTTGCGGGATTCAGCATTGGAATGCCCCGCCAGCATAGGCAGCAGCGCCACGTTATCGGTGACATCCAGAAACGGGATCAGATAAGGCGCCTGAAACACGAAGCCGATTTTGTCACGCCGCAGCGCACGCAGATCGGGGATTTTCCAGCCGTCGTCGTAGATCACCTGCTCGCCCAGAGTCATGCGCCCGGCAGTGGGTTCGATCACCGCACCCAGGCATTTGAGCAGGGTACTCTTGCCCGAACCGGAGGGGCCGATCAGGCCGACCACCTCGCCGGGTGCTACCTGCATATCGACGTGCTTGAGCGCATCGACCGCGGTGTCGCCTTCACCGTAGCGCTTCCTGACACCTTCTATGCGAATACCGTAAGAATCAGCCACCAATTGCCTCCGCGGGGTCTACTTTGAGGGCGGCGCGTATCGCCAGCACACTGGCCAGCGCACAAATCACCACCACTACGACGAAGCCACGCAGCGAGTCACTCGGCAGCAGCAGCACATATTTGGGAAAGATCGGCGCCCAGAAGGTAGCCGCAATCTTGCCGACGGCAAAACCAATCAGCCCCAGCCCGACAGCCTGCTGCATGATCATCGCGGCAATGGTGCGGTTGCGGGTGCCGATCAATTTGAGCACCGCAATCTCGCGGATCTTGCCCAGAGTGAGGGTGTAAATAATGAAGGCGACGATGGCCGCACTGACCAGGGTCAGGATCACCAGAAACATGCCAATCTGTTTGGCCGCCGTGGCAATGAGCTTTTCGATCAGGATACTTTCCATCTGCGCACGGGTGTACACGGTCAGGCGCTTCCAGCGGCGAATCGGCTCGGCCACCTGCTCCGCCGTATAGCCGGGCTTGATACTCACCAGCACGGCATTGACATAGGGATTACCGCTTTGCGAGGCGATGACCGCTTCCAGCAGGCCGGGCACGCCGGGGCGATTGAAGTTCGGGTTTTCGGCGGTGCGGCGACGGTTCTGCACAATCGCATCATTGTCCTTGAGGAACTGCGCCTCCTGCGCGTCCTTGAGGGAAATGAACACCATCGGGTCACCATTGGAGGAGACCATGCGCCGGGTCAGCCCCACCACCGTGTAATGATTACGGCGAATCTTGATACGATCACCGAGCTTGAAGCCGGTTGCGATATCGGCCACCGCCTCGTAGTGGCTGCGGGTGATCTGGCGACCGGCCACCAGATAAGGCGGCCAGCCGGGTTGCCCGGCCTCGCCGGGGACGATGCCCACGGCCATGCTGCGCACGTCACGCTCACCGTGGCGCACCTGCATGGTGAAATAAGTGACATTAACCGCCTGCGCCACCCCCGGCATGATGACGATACCGCGGTAAATATCTTCGTAGAGACTGGAGGATTCCGCATAGGGGCCAAGGGTATCTTTCTGCACCACCCACAGGTCAGCGCCGCTATTGTCGATCAGCACCTGGGCATCGTCGATCATGCCGCGATAGACCCCGGCCATGGTCAGGGTTACGCCGATCAACAGTCCCAGGCCGACACCGGTGAAGACGAACTTGCCCCAGCCGTGCAGGATGTCACGTCCGGCCAGACTGATCATCCTAAAAACCTCAGTTGAATGCAGTGAAGTGTGCGTTTTTTGTGGTGCATGGCAAGGCACGAAACGCAGCCAATGGCTAGCCCTTGGCAAGTTTTGCAACACCGCCATGTGCCACAAAAAGCGTGCAATCCGCTGCATAGCGCTGTCACCCAGAGGGTGAAGTAGAAAGTCGGACTTATCTTGACGAAGAACATAGGCTTAGACTCCGCATGTAGCGATCAACTGAGGTTTTTAGGATCACGGCGTAACGCCCGGCAGCTGCTCGACCACCTTAATACGGCTACCGTCAGTGAGCGTCTGCCGACTATAGATCACCACCTGTTCCCCGGCTTTCACGCCTGCAAGAATCTGCACCTGGCCATCAAGATCATGTAGGCCGGTTTTCACCGCCACAAAATTCAGCGCATCGTCTTCGACCCGCCATACCCCCAGCACCCCGTCAACCCGTTGCAGGGCGGCATTGGGCACGGTCGGCTGCGCCGGTAACGCCGGCAACATCAGCGTGACTTCAGCCAGTTCCCCTATTGGCGGCAGTGGCTCGGGCAACTGCTCGAATACCACCTTGGCGAGCATCTCCTCGGTTACCGCATCGGCCAGCGGTTCGACGCGCAACACCTCACCGCTCAAAGTCTGGTCGCTACGCGAACGCAGTGTAATGCCAGCCACCAGCCCCGCGCTAAGCCCGGTTGCGCTGACCTGATCGAAGCGCACGTTGATCCAGAGACTCGCGGGATCGATCACCTCCACCACCGCCTGACCCGCCACCACCGTCGTGCCGGGATCAGCATTGCGCGCCACCTCCAGCCCATCAACCGGAGCAAGCAGACGCAGGTTCTGCCGCTGCGCGATCAGAGCCTCGCCTTCCGCCTGAACCCGGGCGAACTCCTGCTGCGCAGCAACAAGCGCGGCATCAACCACCTGCAACTCCTGCTGCTTAGTCGCAACTACCTCTTCACTGGTGGAACGGGCGATTAGCAGCTGCTCATAACGCTGCACCTGAGTCTGGGCATAACGCTGGCGGGCGGCGGCTTCCTGCTGCTGCGCCCTGGCGCGCTTGAGCGCCGCATCCTGGGCGCGCTGGCGGGCATCGAAATCAACCGGATCCATGGTGCCCAGCACCTGCCCCGCCGTCACCTGATCACCCACATGCACATCCAGCGTCTGCACCCGCGCGGCCATCGTCGGGCCGATCTTGTAAGCATAACGCACCTCAACGGTACCAATGCCGTACACCCCCGGCGCGATTGATCGCGTCTCGACAGTCGCGAGTCTCACCGGCACCGGCGCCAGCGGGCCGGAACGCAGAGCGACATAAATCAGCAGCGCCAGCAACGGCAGAATCACCGCCAACATCGCCAGCGTACGGTTGCCAACAGGTAAATATTTCATGCTGCGCTCCTGATGCCACGGCAGTAAATAGCAAAAATCCCCGGCGCATCATCGCGCATACGCTTGAGATCACCCGCCAGCAGCGATTGCATCACCAGCCCCTGAATAGTGCCGATAAAAAGCGCCGCTGCCGCCTCAACATCGAGCCCCGCATCCAGCTCACCCTGCGCTTTGCCTTCCTCAATGAGCCGGTGCAAGCGTTCGCCATAGCGGCAAATCAGCGTCTGCGCCATGCGCTTGGCCGGGGTAATCCCTGCACGCTGCAATTCGCCAAACAATAAACGGGGAATACCGGGATGCTCGGAAACAAACAACACATGTGCCATAAACATCGCCTCGAGCGCAGCCAGCGGTGATGCTACCCCCTCCACCGCCTTATCCACCCGCGACAACAACCGTTCCGCAACCCACTCCATAACCGCCTTCAAAATTGCATCTTTATTGGGAAAATGGCGAAACAGCGCGCCCTGAGTCAGCCCCATGCGCTTGGCAATAGCCGCAGTGGTAATCACGCTGGGATTCTGCTCAGCAGCCAACTCAATCACCGTCTCCACGGTAACCGCACGACGCTCTTCTGCTGGCAGGTGTTTTGAATGGCTCTGCATCTGGGTATCCTGATACTTGAAAGTGAGTAATTAATTACTATCTTACTGAGGCATAATTATAAGTCAAGGATTTGTATAGTTGGCAGCAAAAGCTTTAAAAGCTGGTCCGCGAAGAACGCACTAAAATGCCGAGGGGCATTTTGAACGCACGCAGTGCGGCCCGCAGGGTGATTGATTTTGCGGGGAGAAAAATTGAACAACCACTCTATGGCTGGTCCGCAGGGCGAATTACAGAAAATAATTCATAATCGAGGATTACGCGTAGCAAAAGACGTAAAAAAATAGCATTCACCTCCCACCCCGTCATACTGGCGTTATTTTGGCCGGCATCCATGGTTCAGTGAGCTACGCTATTACAGGACAGCGCCAGCCTTAAACACTATGTCGGTTGATTAACATAGATTTCGTCCTTAGATTCGTTAACGGTGCATCCGTGCACCACTACTCCGGTCTGCATCGGTATGACGGAAAAATACCGGGATGAGGGATTTCCTGCATGTGGCGTAATGCGTGGCGCCCATTGCACAGTTCGGTGGTGGCTTCGAGATTGATATCGGGAATTGACTAAAGAGCACCATTTGCAGCTCCATGGTTTTTTTGTGGCTACACCATTGCCTTATGAACAGAAGCAGACAGGGTCAGTCGGTGCCGTTGTCGGTTTCCACGGGCAGGCCTTCGGCTTTCCACTCCGGATAGCCGTCTTCCATACGCCGCGCTTTGAGGCCTTGTTGCCGCAGGCGAGCCACGGCGTCGAAGGCCAGCACGCAATGCGGGCCGCGGCAGTAGGCGACGATTTCCTGATCCTGATTGAGCTCTTCGAGCCGGCGCTCCAGTTCCGCCAGCGGGATATTGACCGCGCCGGGCAGGTGGCCGGCCGCGTATTCCTCGGGCGGGCGTACGTCCAGCACCGTCGCCAGCCCGTCGCGCACGCGGTTGAGCAATTCGGCGCGCGGCACCGGCTCCAACCGGTCCTTGACGGTGAGATAAGTGGAAACTAGCCGCTCGACATCAGCGAGATTCTTTTCCGCCACCTTGCGCAGAGTGTCCAGTAATACGATGACCTCATCGTCGGCCAGACTGTAATACACGTGCTGGCCTTCTTTGCGCGCCACTACCAGACCCGTCTGACGCAACTGCTGCAGGTGCTGGGAGGTATTGGCCAGGGTCAGCCCGGAGACCGTGGCCAGCGCTTCCACGCCACGTTCACCCTGCGCGAGATATTCCAGCAATTCCAGCCGGTTGGCGTTGCTCAGCGCTTTGCCGACGCGGGCGAATTGGGTGAATAGTTCATGTTTGATATTACGGCCTTGCATGGGTCTATCCCGGATGATCTATTGTTCGCGATATCTATTGAATAATCGAATCAAAAATCGCTTTGATTGATTGTATCACTTATCCTCCGGCGGGCAAGCAAGGTGTCGACCCACCGTATTCACGCCAGCCACAGCTAGGAGTCTGTCGGGTTTAGGGGGATTGAAGCGAGGGAGCGGGAGAGTGAGCACAAATTTTCCCGATTTTGAGGCGCATAGTTATTCTACGCAACGAAAAATCGAGGGAATTTGAGCCGCTCTCCCACTTCCGCAGCCAATTCATCCTAAATCCGACAGACTCCTAGAGGGCGGTATAGATTATTTTCGAGCCTGCCGGCACGAACCTTTGAGAGTCCCCGAGATTTTGGAGATACTGATGCGGGCGACACCGGAATCGTCGTCAAATAACATGGCGGATGCGTTACACTTATCCGCCCTACAAACTCGGCAACATCTCACGCAGGGAGGATAAGCGCAGTGCATCCACCAACTTATCTATGACTAATATCATCACTGAACCGGCGGCTTACGAGGCCTGGAATCACACACCCAGGGGGGGCGTGGATCGGGGAGCTCGAGTCCGCCTTGCTGCTACGTCTGTTGCAGCCGCATCCAGGCCAGACCCTGCTCGATGTCGGCAGCGGCACGGGTTATTTCAGCCGGCGTTTCGCCGCGGCGGGGCTGCGGGTCACCGGGGTCGATCCGGATCGGGAGATGCTGCGCTATGCGTGTGCGCTGGAGGATGGGGTGGAGTACCTCGAGGCCACCGCCCTGCACCTGCCCTTTGCGGATCAGTCGTTCGATTATTGTGCAGCGTCTCTGTTTCATCGCCGAGCCGGAACAGGCGCTGGCCGAGATGTGGCGCGTGAGTCGACATGGTGGTGCTGGGGCTGTTGAACCGCCACAGCCTGCTGTATCACCTGAAGCACGGGCGCGGCGCCTACCGGGGGGCGCGCTGGGACGGCGTAGCTACGGCGCGCGACTGGTGGTGCAGACTGGAACCGGCGCCCATAGTGACCATACGCACGGCGGTGTGGCTGCCCGGCGGTGGCCGCTTGGCGCGGGGGCTGGAAACGCTGCTGCCGGCGCGCCTGCGCTGGGGCGGGTTTCTGGCAATCGGTCTACATAAACTTTGATGCTTTCCGCCAGGCGGCTATCAAAGCCTGGGCGGCGTGTTCGATCTCGGTCTCGGTGCTGGGTGTACCCAGCGACAGACGCACTGCACCGTGCGCCCGCTGCGACGAGACTCCCATGGCGCCCAGTACTCCGCTGACAGCGTCGGCTTCCTCGTGACAGGCCGATCCCACCGAGGCGGCTACAGCCGCTGTGCAGTGCTCCAGCAGGTCGCGTCCGCTGACGCCGGGGAAGGAGATATTCAGGGTATTGGGCAGGCGCTGCTGCGCATGGCCGTTCAATTCCAGCCCCGGGATAGCCTGCTCCAATTGCTGCTGCAACCGGTCGCACAAGCCCTGTAAGCGGGCCTGCTCCAGCGGCAACCGCTGCACGGCAAGCCGTGCTGCCTCGCCGAGTCCGGCGATGGCCGGCACATTTTCGGTGCCGGGGCGCAGGCCGTGTTCATGGCCGGCACCGACCAGCAGCGGTTCGATCGGCGTCCCTGTGCGCACGTAGAGCGCGCCCACGCCCTTGGTAGCATAAAACTTGTGGCCGGCAAGGCTGAGCAAATCCACGCCGAGATCATCGACCGACACCGGAATTTTGCCGGTGGACTGCGCCGCATCTGCGTGCAGCAGGATGCCGCGTGCGCGGGTAAGCGCGGCAATCTCGGCGATAGGCTGAATCGTACCCACTTCATTATTGGCGTGCATCACCGAAACCAGCACGGTGTCCGGACGCAACGCCGCCGCGACCGCAGCCGGGTCCACCCGCCCGAAAGCATCCACCGGCAGCACGCTGAGTTCCCAGCCCTCCTGTTGCAAGCGCTGAAAGGGCTGACTCACCGAGGGGTGTTCCACGGCGCTGGTTACCAGATGGCGGCCACGCTTGCGCAGGGCGCGGGCGACGCCGTAGATAGCCAGATTGTTGGCCTCGGTGGCGCAGCCGGTGAGTACAATCTCACCCACCTGGCAGCCCAGCAGGATGGCGAGCTGCGCCCGCGACTCTGCCACCACTTCACGGGCGCGTTGACCGTAGATGTGGTTTGAAGAAGGATTACCGAAACCTTCGTACAGCCATGGCAACATGGCCTCCGCGACCTGCGGGTCCACAGGAGTAGTGGCGTTGTAGTCGAGATAAACCGGCAGCTTCACGCCGATGCCTGCTGCGTCATGCCTTGCATTTGATTTTGTCATTTTCGCTTCTCTAAAATATGCTTAATGTCCGCTTAAATACGCATCTTTTTATATCGCCAGTAATCCTCTACCCTGTCAATGTCCCAGCACGGTTCCAGTTCAAATCTGGTTAAATTATTGAGTCTGACGTTTTCGCGTGTGGCTGCCAGTACTTTGTCGCTGCCCCAGGGTACTGACTGGAATACAGCATCGCAGTGGCGGCTCATGCCGATCAGCACGTAGCCGCCGTCTTCAGCGGGGGTGATGACGATATCGTTTGGCTCGCCGAGTTTTTTTATTGCGCGTTCAATCTGTTCGGTGCTTAACGACGGCGCGTCGGTGCCGATTAAGACAACGCGTCTGAATTTTCTCAGATTTGTTTTAATCGCTTGCGCCATGCGTTCGCCCAGGTCAGCGCCCTGCTGTTGATGCAGCGTCACTTCATAGCTGTCTTTACAGCGCTGAAAAAAATCGTGGTCACAGTTGGGTGCGCACCAGAGCTGGAGTTCTCAGAGCTCACTTGCCTTTAATGCGGACAGTCTGGAATGCACCAGTTCTGACTGAAGTTCGGTGGCGGCTTCGACTCCGATGTCAGGGATGAGCCGGGTATTGACAGTGCCCGCGACCGGGGCTTTGGCGAACACCAGCAGTACCGCATCGGGGTATTTGAATTTCATTTTCCAGCATAGCGTGTAAACAGTTTATCAGGCGAGACACCGAGAAAATGCAGCAGGCGTAGCTGCCACATGAGCAGCGTCGTTTTTACAATGCCAATTTTCTCCCACCTACGACTCGATGTGGTTACGCGCCTTTTTATGCAGGCCGGTTTGCCGAATGCTTTTAATTTTTTGCTCAGTTCGATGTCATCCATCAGCATTATTTCCGGATAACCGCCCGCCTGTTGAAACACTTTGCGGCGTACAAAGATCGCCTGGTCGCCAGTGGCGATGCCGGTGATGCAGGAACGCCAGTTCATCATGGTTTCGATTACTCTAAAAAATCGGTGTTGGCCCGAAAGGCGCACGTTAAACCTTCCCCACTGGTGTTTTTTGTTCATGGCATCGATTATCAGGTTGTTGGCCTGTGGCGGCAATTCGGTGTCCGCGTGCAGAAACACCAGCACTTCGCCGCTCGCCTGTTCCGCGCCGATGTTCATCTGCATGGCTCTGCCCGGCTTTGACATCAGCAGTTTATCGACCATGCCGACGGCGCAGTCAAAGCTGTTGTCGCGACTGCCGCCGTCAATGACGATTACTTCATGGCCCTGAAAGCGGTAGTTCTGTAATCGCCTGAGCAAGGCGACAATGTTTTCAGCTTCGTTATAAACGGGAATAATGATAGAGAGTTTCATCTGGAATGTTTCAGCTGATTTTATGTTACCGCGCCGCCGCAGGACGAACCCTGCCCCGCAGTGCAGCCATAACAGTGCTGCATGACCACGATCGGCGAGCGCTTAAAATCAAAGTCCATTAAATCTGAAAATTTTACCTTGCCGTTATTGAACACTGATTTCATCTTCAGCATCTGATTGAAATCGCAGTCGTAGACATTGCCCTGCCAGTCGACGCTGATCTGGGTGCGACACATCAGGCCTGCCAGGTTTTCATCGGTGTGAGAATCTTTAAGCAGTTTCATGTAGCCGTCAAAGGTGCCTTTGGATAATAGCGTGCTGCCGAAGCGTTTGATCGGCATATTGGTGATAGTGAACAGCTGATTAAACTCAATCGCATATTCTTCCCGCAATGACTTTTTGTAATCCTGTTCCAGGGCATTTTGCGGTGGCGGCAGGCTAGCGCCCTGTGGGTTAA
>JAQICG010000210.1 GCA_027858635.1 Gammaproteobacteria bacterium
ATAGTACACCGGCACGACGTTGCCTGTTGAGCGTGTCAATTCGGGTCTGCCGGGTCATGGTTTATTGTCGCTGTCCGGGTAACATCGCGCCGCCCATCGCAGGGTGACCTGATCCAAAAGAAAACGCCTGCGCCAGATAGTCCGGCGCTTCCTCATTAAGCAATTGATAGAGGTTGCTGAGATGCAGGCGGAACTGCTCGTCAAAAGCGGCGACTGATTCGGCAGAGTTAGACTCGCCACACCGCCAGAACCAGTCCGAACTTTCACAGGTCGCCAGCTGCATATTGATGGTTTGCACCCGCTCACTGGATAAATCGTCCTTGCTCATTACCCGGTCATAAACTTTTTTGGCGTCGACCAGCATGTCCCAGGCGCGGTTTTTATCGCGGTCTCCGATCCAGGTGGAAAAGCTGCCATATACCCAGCTACCCGCTGTAATTTCATTCAGCGGTTTTCTAACTTCACAGCTTTCCAGATATTCACTGTAGGTGGTCATTTTGAGGCTGTCATGCTGAGACAGTTTTTCGTACAGGGCACTGATAAAGTGGTAACCGTTTTCCGGATAATATTCCCAGGCATTTTCGCCATCGAGAATAATGGAGACGATGGCTCCGGGTTTATTGGTGCAGGTCACGGCAATTTTTTCCAGATGATAGATCATGTTGGCAACTGCGTCATCGGCGTGCCAGTCGGAATAATGGAACCCAATGGAATCGGATAGACCGTCATCCCGGAAGAAACACGCCGCTTCGGTATGGCGATAGCGATAGGCCTGATGAATGCATTTTTCCGGAAGCACGGCTGATTTATGCAGCGAATTGCGCAAAACCGTTTCGCCGCTCGCCAGCCATTTAATGCCCATCTGCGACATCATCTCAACGGTCTCTGCGCTGATGCTGCCTTCGGAGGGCCAGCATCCTTGAGGCTCGAATCCAAAGTAGTGCTCGAATACCGCCATGCCTTTTTCCATGTGCCAGCGACTCCTTTCCAGCCCGCCGGGATATTCGTCTGCCAGCGGCAGCTTGATGTCAGGCTCGGCCTGTCGAGCGGATTTAATGTCCAGCAGCAGCGGCACAATTGGATGGGCATAGGGAGTCATCGACAATTCGATCCTTCCGGTCTCCGCCAGCGCCCTATAGCGTCCAATTACCCCGCTGATAAGTTCATTAATGACATCAACCAACAAATTTCTGTCATACAGTGAGTAATACTGCTGTTTCGCCATGAGTGCTTTAATGCGGTCGTCAGTTTTGCGCACCGTCTCGGCAATCCACGCCAGGTGATACCAGACCAAAAGGTCGGCAAAGAAATGTTCTGAGTAATAGCGTAGCACCTCCGGATTTTTCAGTGCCGACCTCGCCATTTTGGCCAGTGTTTTGAATGCCGGGAAGCGATTTATCAGCCGCTCCTGATTGGCGCGCAGACAGGACTTGAGTATATGAATGCGGCTTTCCTTGTTAAGTGACATTACCGGTTCAGCCAGCGCCGCTAAAAGCGGGTCTCTTAATGCCTTGCCGTGGTTCAGATAGCCCTCCAGCTGCTGCGCATAATCATCGATCTGTTCCAGCAGTACCGGCGCGAAGTTGATCACTGCTCTCGCGCCCTTGTTGTTCTCAATATGCGCGACCATTTCAACGTAGTCTTTTATGGCGTGCAGATAGGTCCAGGGCAAATGATATTCGCCATTACGCAAATCGCGATATTCAGGCTGATGCATGTGCCAGTAGATGACTACATTAAGCGGCGATGCAGTTGTAGCTTTATCGGACATAGTGAATTGCTTGTCCCAGCATCTCGGGCGTAACCAGAACCACACCATTGGGCGAGACATGAAAACGTTTCTTATCTTCCTCTTCATTTTCACCGATGATCATGCCATCGAGAATGATACAGCCTTTATCCACAATGGCATGGAAGATTCGACAGTTTTTACCGATAGTGACATCCGGTAAAATCACAGAGGAGTCTATGTGGGTGTAGCTATTAACCGTGACATTGGAAAACAGCAGCGAATGCCGAACCTCCGCGCCCGAGATAATGCAGCCGCCAGAGACCATGGAGTCCACCGCCATGCCTCTTCTGTCAGCATCATTAAAAATAAACTTGGCTGGCGGGGCCTGTTCCTGGTGCGTCCAGATAGGCCATTCATTGTCATACAGATCAAGTTCAGGGGTGATGCCGATCAGTTCCAGGTTTGCCTCCCAGAAGGCATCCACCGTGCCGACATCGCGCCAATAGGCGCCCTTGTCGCCCTTGTCGCCATCTGTAAATGGAAAAGCATATACCGAATAATGGTCAATCGCATAGGGAATAATGTCTTTGCCGAAATCGTGTTTGGAACCGGGCGTATCGGCGTCGCGAATAAGCAATTCAAATAAGAGGTCCTTGTTGAAAACATAAATCCCCATTGAACATAAAGATTCATCTTTGCTGCCGGGCATCGGCTTTGGGTGCTCTGGTTTTTCATCGAAGTCACGGACCCTGAATTCATCATCAACCGTCATGATGCCGAAAGCCGAGGCTTTTTCTATTGGCACTTCAATACAACCCACGGTTACATCGGCGTTATTCTCAACATGGTCTGCCAGCATGGCGCCATAATCCATCTTATAGATATGGTCGCCGGCGAGTATCAGCACAAACTCCGGGGAATGCGCCTGAATAATATCCAGATTCTGAAAAATGGAATCTGCGGTACCTGCATACCAGGTGGGTTCAATGCGTTGCTGGGCGGGCAGCAACTCTACAAACTCGCCGAATTCACCGCGCAAATATCCCCATCCTCGCTGAATATGCAAGTTCAATGAGTGTGACTTATACTGAGTGAGTACGCCGATTCGACGTATGCCAGAATTAATGCAATTTGAAAGCGGGAAATCAATAATCCGAAATTTTCCGCCAAACGGGACTGCGGGTTTGGCCCGCCATTCGGTCAGCTGCTTTAAGCGTTCACCGCGCCCGCCTGCCATAATTAAAGCCAGGGTATTTCTGGCCAGAATACTGATAAACCGTGGGGATTTTTGTACAGTCATACAAGCCAATCTCCTTTATATTTAGGCATATTTTATAATCGTAACTTGGGTACAAACCAGAATATCAGTGAGTATTATTACAATTACCAGCCGGTGCAAAATTATATAAAAATAATATTTTCATAGCAGTGTAAGGACAATGCAGGTTGCTGTAAAGCGCTTATAATATTTCAATAATTTTCCACCCATTTTACTTCTATTATTTAAGCACATATAAACCAGGTACTTTTTAACTGTGTCATATACGCTGAAAAACGCTGACCTATCCATGAATAAAATGAACTTAATATGAACAGAGTATGACGTGATTATTTGTAGGGCATTCAAACGTACAGACGCACAATACCAGTGCATGGCTTTAAACACCGGAACGACCTTATAAGTGCAGAAGATCTCAAGTCACCTTAGCTCCTGTTATAACACCGTTATTTAGAATATTGTCTTCGGCAAGAAAATCACAGAATTGCCTGCTGCAGTACCAATTAATATGATGATTAAACTTGCACACAAGCCCTTATTGATGTTCATATATCAGTTCTTGTCAGTGCAAAATACATTTAACGCGGAGCCAGCCTGTTCATGTCACTAAACAACACTACTTTTACAGATAAAATCACCACTGCGCTGAAAGCATTGCAGGATGATCTTGATAAAATTGCTTTGGCTCGCCATCATCAACCCTTCAATGTATTAGGAAATCAGACTGCGTATCATTCCGACTTTCTTATCTTTTATTCGCCTGATGCCCGGCAGTTGAGCGTCTCCAAAAAAAACATACCGGCTAAACGCCTGGCAAACAGTGATTTCTTTATCTGTACCGAACAGCTGGATCAGATCGGAGAACATTATTTACTAACCCGCACTGACAATGACGGCAATGTAACCTCTTATTACGACCCTTACAGTTTTAGTGCTCAAATTGGTAATTTAGACCTACACCTGTTCGGTGAAGGCAAGCACCTGTATATCTACAGAATTCTGGGCGCCCACCCCAAAACCGTTGATGGCATCGATGGCGTGTTATTTGCTACCTGGGCTCCCAATGCCGCTCGCGTCAGTGTCATCGGCGACTTTAATTCGTGGGATGGCCGTC
>JAQICG010000318.1 GCA_027858635.1 Gammaproteobacteria bacterium
CTGGATACCGCACCGGTGACACGTCTGACTTGGTTTTACCTGACGAGTCGGCACTTCCACCCACATTGACCCAGCTTCTTCCGCTTTGGTCTTGAGCAGGTTGAGGAAAGTTGACGGTGCTGTATCCAGAATGTTGCGATTCAAACCTTTCTTGTATTCGCCGCCCGAGGCGGTCATGTTCTTGATATTCAGTTGCTCGGTGGAGATCAGTCCGTATTGCTTGACCAGATCGGCAGACGCCTTGTGCAAAAAATCCTTGCGACGATTGGCAATACGGCGGGATTCCGCCGAAAGCCTGGACACTGCCTTGCGGCGATTATTTGAGCGCTTGTTTTTCTTGCGGGAAATAGCCTGCTGCAAGAGTTTGAGCTTTTGGCGCTGAGGCTTATCCAGAAAGCGGGGATTAGCAACGGAACAGGTTTGTCCATCGCTGGAGCAAACCGTTGCGAAGGTTTCCACACCCCAGTCCAGGCCCATTGCCACCATGCCGCTGGCGCGTTGAGGCTCGCAGTCCACCGTGACGGACAGATACCATTTTCCATCCTTGTGCTGCACTTCGGCGGTTTTGACTTCACCGGGGGTTCTAGCTTTTCCGCGAAGCTTGACCATGCCTACGCCGGACAGCCTTACTTTTCCGTGCTGCATCTTGCCTCCGGCGTGAAGCCGCCAGCCGTCGCCATGCGTGTTGTATCCCCATCCGGGGTAGCGTTGTGCAGATTTAAAGCGCGGGAATCCTGGCGTGTCACCTGCTTTGACACGGCGAAAGAAGGCCTGGAAGGCTAGATCCAGGCGTTTTAACGTATTTTGCTGTGACTGGGCATTGACGCCAGCCAACCCAGGGCAATACGAACGCCAGTGCGTTAATGCCTTGGCCTGAGCATGATAATTCAGGGATTCGCCTCGATCTTGATAAGCGCGAATACGCTCTTCCAAAGCGGTGTTATACAGGCGTTGATGCAACCCGAGCAATACCGTCAGACGTTCGGACTGAGGATTGGATGGATACATCCGGTATGTGATTTTACGCAACGCCATGGATAAACTATAATGCAGTTGATATGCCAAAACAAACTTTAAGGACTTTATATCAAAAGGAATCACTGGACTAAGGCGCTCTCAGAGCGCCGCGCCGCTTCACCCCCCAGCCAAATCTATTCGCTGCGCTCAAGTGGAAAGATTATGGCTGGAGTACTGCGGCGCAAATCGGATAGATTGAACCTCAGCTAAATTTGAGGGCCGAAATTTTATCGAATAACTAAGGTGTAATTGATGACCATAGCCATACAGACTTACATGCTGCTCGACGATCAGGAATGCGATGCGCGTATTGCCGCCGCCAGACAGAAGCTGGGCGATAAACTGGTCATTCTGTGCCATCATTATCAGCGCGATGAGGTGTTCAGACACGCCGATTTTACCGGCGACTCATTAAAGCTGTCGCGTGCCGCAGCAGAATCCAAAGCCGAATACATCGTCTTCTGCGGCGTGCATTTTATGGCCGAGGTGGCCGATATTCTGTCGCGGCCCGATCAGGTGTCGATACTGCCCGATTTATCGGCAGGCTGTGCGATGGCCGATATGGCCGATCTGCGCAATGTCGAAAAAGCCTGGCGAGAGCTTTCAGAGGTACTCGACCCCGATGAGACTGTTTCACCGGTCACCTACATTAACTCCGCCGCAGATCTGAAAGGTTTCTGTGGCGAACACGGCGGTATTGTCTGCACCTCTACCAATGCGCGTCACGTTCTGGAATGGTGCTTCGGGCAGCGCGAAAAAGTGCTGTTCTTCCCCGATCAGCATCTGGGGCGCAATACCGGTTATGGCATGGGTATTCCTCTGGATGAAATGGTGATCTGGGATTACGACAAACCCATGGGCGGTTTAACGCCGGAGCAAATCCGCAACGCCAAAATCATTCTGTGGAAAGGTTTCTGTTCAGTGCACCAGATGTTCAAGCCCGAACAGATTGATCAGTTCAAGGAGAAATACCCCGAAACCCAGGTCATCTCCCATCCGGAAAGTCCGTTTGAAGTCTGTCAGAAATCCGATTATGTCGGCTCCACCGAGTTCATCATCAACACCGTCGCCAACAGCGAGCCGGGCAGTCGATGGCTGGTGGGCACCGAGCTGAATCTGGTTAATCGTCTGCACGAGCAGTTCCAGCATGAAGGCAAGAATGTACACTTCATGTCGCCGACCGTGTGCATGTGTTCCACCATGTTCCGTATCGACCCGCAGCACCTGCTGTGGGTGCTGGAAAATCTGCTTGAGGGCAATGTGGTCAATCAGGTCAGCGTACCTGAGGATGTGGCGCAACAGGCCAAAATCGCACTGGCGCGCATGCTGGACGTTTCACCATAAAATCCACTCCCTTCTCGTCATCGCTGCGTTGATGCTTATGAAAACAAAAACACCGCTGATTTTAAGCTTGATGCTGTTGCTGCCCGCCTGTGGGCAAACTCCGCTGATTCATGCAGGTGCTGATGCAATAACCGTGAGTTCTGAACCCTCAGGCGCTTCGATTTATGTCATGGGTAAGAAGATAACGGAAACACCAGCGGTGATTGATCTGAGTGCGGTGTATCCGGTTACCTATGCGCAGGAATTACAGAGCGACTACGGGCGGATTACGCTGAAACATGAAGGTTGTGAAGATCGTATCATTACGGTCAGCTCCGGTATGATGAGCAACGGCCTGAAAGTAAAGCTGGATTGTGTGACTGCAAAAGAGCCGCAGGTTGCTGCACCTGCTTCAACGGCTGCGCAACGTCTCGAAGAGTTGCAGGTATTGAAAGCAAAGGGGTTGCTCAGTGAAGAGGAATATCAGACGATCCGTAACAGGATTCTGGATTCGCTTTAGGAGCCTGTCTGACTTGAAGAATCGAAGTGAAAATTTGACTGGGCGAGGACAGGTTTTGCCGATTTTGTAGGGCAATAGTCATTCTATTGCCCAAAAAAGCGGTGAAATATGGACCGGCCAGGTGAGTTTGCAGCCGACTTCCTTCAAGTCAGACAGGCTCCTGGTGAGCTAACGGGGTGGCCGGTAAGGCCGGAATAGAAAAGGGGGCACAACACCTGTTTAGATGTTGTGCCCCCCTCCTCTTTTTTGGAATATTTCAGCAGCCTCCCTGCTTAAATCCATCCGTTTCTATTTTGCTGAAATCAGGCGGATGTAACTGATGATATTCTGAATTTCCTTATCCGACAGAACCTCTTTCCAGCCGGGCATCAGCGTCGATCCCGAAGTACCGTGAGCAATGATCGAGTGCATTTTTTTATTCGATATTTTATTCATGGCACTGGCATCGGTATGGTTAGCCGGTTCCATATCATAAAGCTGGGTAATAATGCCTTCGCCTTTGGCGTTTTTACCGTGGCAAATGGTGCAGTAAGTGTCATAAGTCTCTTTGCCTTTTACCGGGTTGCCGGAAGTAGGGTGTTTGGTGCGGTGTAGATAGCGCACATAGGACACTAGCGAAGTGATTTGTGTCTGCGGAAGTGCCAGACCCCATTTCGGCATGTCGCTGGAGATTGCACCATGTGGTGTGGTACCTTCAATTATCCTGAGTAGATCACGGACGCTTATTTTTGACAGTTCGTCGGTAACCGTTAAATCTGCGGGTTTGTCTGAAAGTTTGCTGGCGATAGGGCCATCGCCCTTGCCCTGCGCACCGTGGCAGACAAAGCAGTTAGCGTTAAAAACTTTGTAGCCTTCAAAGCTTTTTGAATATTCAGCGAATGCATTCGATGACAACAGCATTAAAACTGTCATAAATGCAGGTGTTTTCCATATCGTTGTGTGTTTCATGATTTTATCCTCTTTAAAAATAGATCAATTTTTTCGCAGTACTGTAAAAACTCTCTCTACAGTACTGCAGATCGTTTCTGACACACTGTATTAAAAACCAGCAAACAACATCAGCATTGTATAGTCAGACCCCAGGGCGACATTGTCAGAGTCGACTGCAAACAGCTCAAATTTTATATTCTGTGCAACCAGATATTGCGCGCCCAGAGTAGTTTCTGCTGTGGTGTTGGCGAGTTTCTTCGAAGCATGCGCGAGGTCTACCGAAGTCCCGGGTATTACTTCCAGCTTGGCCAGCAGACCATAGGCGGTGGCATCATTTACAGGGTCACTGTTGTAGAAGTTCTCTTCCGCAGCGGTGCTCTTTGGAGCCACGCCGTAACTGGCGTAAATACCCAGTGGCATGCTGCCTGCCGTAC
>JAQICG010000025.1 GCA_027858635.1 Gammaproteobacteria bacterium
GCTCTGCGTAACTCGTCTTCCATAAAATGCCGCTGGCTCACATCGGTAGCAATGGAAACAAAGCGAACGATATCCTGACCATCAAAAACAGGGTGTATATCAATATCGATCCAGAACGGCTGGCCATCCTTACGATAATTAATGGTTTCGACCCGCACCGCTTCGCCCGCCTGAATAGCACGAGCCATGGTCGCTATTGTTTTCGGATCGGTGTCCTTACCCTGCAACAGCGCGCCGGGGCGCTGACCAATGTCTTCGTCACTGGTGTAACCGGTTACTGTTTCAAACGCCTTATTCACCCACTCAATTTTGCACTCCTTATCGGTCACCATGACCAGATTGTCGGTACTTTCAACGACCATCGCCAGCTTGCGCAGCTCATCCTGATAATATTTCTCCTGCGTCAGATCATGGATAACAGCGAGTGCTTTTACACCGTTTATGGATTCCAGTGGCGACAGTAAAATCTTAACCGGAATTTCACCACCCGCTTTATGCAAGCCGAAAATATGTGAGCTCTCGCTCATAGAGCGATATTCCGGCTGAACCATGTATGTCTGGACCATTTCACTGTGATTTTTGAATCTTGCTGGAATAAGTACGGCTACCGATGAACCGGTCAGTTCGCCCTCTTCATAGCCGAATAGCTTTTCCGCAGCGGCATTAGCCCGCTCAATGACGCCGGCCGTGTTCACCACCAGCATTGGCTCAGTGGAACTACTCATCAAGGCATCGACTTGCTTGCGCGCCTGCATCAATTCCTGCAACTGTTTTACCTGCTTACGCAACAGATGGTCGCGATCACTGAGAAAATACTGGAACGAGACAAAGGCATTGGCCAGCTCGCCTATTTCATCCTTGCGACCCAGGCCGACCACCGCCTCCATCCGGGAACCCTCTTTAAGACGGGACATGGCCCGGGTAATGGATTTAATCGGTTTTGTCAGAAAAGAGCCGGCCCAGAAACCAAAACCAAGCACCAGAACTATAGACGCCAGTGCAGCCAGCGCATAATTACGGCTGGCAACCTGTGCAAACAGAGAAGTCTGGCTGGCGGGCAGATGAATTATAACCGTCCAGCCGTGCCCGCTGACATCGCCCGCAGACGGGCGCTTATCATAAACAACCAGCTGGTCACCCCCGGCAATTGCGGGTTTGTAGTACAGTCCGCGTGAAACTTCCACATCAGCCTGCTCCGCCTGAACAGCCAGACTCCTGCTGACGTTTTCGATGATTGCCTCATGCGAAAATTCAACCCCGTCGCTACTGTGATGCTGCTGTGCCTGTGAATATTCAGCGTGAACAGAACCGTCTCTGGCCAGCAGATGAAAATAAGACTGCTGCACATCCATTCTCAGCAATGCATCCGCCCCCTGCTGCAAAAAACGCTCAATAGCCTGCATGCGCATGAAGGCCACAACGTGACCGGAAGAAGCATTACCGGGATTCGGTACCGGCACGATAATGGGCAATACATAACCGGTCTGCCCGCTGATACCCGGCACCCGCTCGGCGTTGACGGGTTTCAAAATGAGCGGTGCAGCTATATCACTTAAGATAATCTCCGCCTCGAAGATCGAAGCTAGCAGCCCGTCTTCGGTAGAGCTCTCTTTTTCATAAAGCCCGCTCACATCAATGCGCTCACCCGCATCGGTACTAGCTGCCGCCGCGAGCAATCGACCGTGACGATCGAGTTGCAGCACTAAACTGTAACTGTCGAATACGTCTAACAGATGTTCGGCAACGGCTACAGACTTTGCCACAGGCAAATTCCGTGAACCGGAATCGGTGCCGTCTTTGCCGGCCAGATTGCCGGCGGTTACCTCAAGAAGCTTGATCTGACCTGAAAGAAACCCATTTATGCCGCGGTTAACCAGATAGGCAACATCGAGCAATTCCCCGATACTTTCTTCCCTGGCATCTTCATTTAAATGCTGACTGTAAAAATAAAACAGTACGATAGGTGTCAATGACACCAGCAACAGAAAAGCAATAAATCGGGCGCGCAGACTATGTATCAACGCTGTTCCAGCCAGCTATTAAAATGCTCGGTATCCATTGGCCGGGCAACGTAATACCCCTGAACCAGATCACAACCCAGTGCCGCGACCAGATCCCAGTCTTTTTGGGTTTCCACGCCTTCGGCCACCGTCGTCATGTCCAGTTGTTTAGCCAGATGAATACTACTCTCCAGTATGGCACGCGCAGTGCCATTGCTATGCGCACCATTAACGAATGCACGGTCGATCTTGAGCTCACTAAAAGGCATGCGTTTAATGTGCTCCATGGATGCATAACCGGTACCAAAATCATCAATGGATAGTTCAGGTCCCTTCAACCTCAGGCGCGTCAGAATGTCCAGGCAGGTGCTAAAGTCTTTCACCAGTCGACTTTCGGTAATTTCAAAGATGAGATTTTTTATATCCATACCCGTTGTTTTTACTGATGCCGCCAGTCGATCAGGAAAATCCAGGCTATGCAGGTTATCCATAGAGAGATTAATTGAAACCTTGAAATTCCGGCCTTGTGCAGACCAGATGGCACCCTGCCGGCAGGCCTGCTCGATCACGGATTCTGTTACGGCATCGATGAGCTGATGTTGTTCAGCCAAATCGATAAATATATCAGGAGGAATCATGCCCTTTTCCGCGTGATGCCAGCGCGCCAGCGCTTCCACACCTTTAACAGCTGCTGATTTTATATCTATCTGGGGCTGGTAATAGACAGTAATATCGCCCGCCTGCAGAGCGGCCCGCAGCTCTTCAGCGCTGACTTCAGGTGCCGACCAGAAGGATTTTTTTTCAGCCACTTGATGATTAGCCAACAGTTGGTATAACGATTCCAATGATACCGGCTTGGTCAGACTGCCCATAAGATTAAGCCCGCGCGCTTCTGCAATGCTGTGCGCTGTTTCAAGGATACGCTGATCCTCACCACTGAACAGAACAATTCCACCGCTGTAGTCAATCGCAGCCAGGTGTCGAATGACTTCTATACCGTCCATTTCAGGCATTTGCAGATCACAGAACACATAATCAA
>JAQICG010000190.1 GCA_027858635.1 Gammaproteobacteria bacterium
TGCGGAAGTGGGAGAGCGGCCCAAATCTCCCCGATTTTTCGTTGCGTAGAATAACTATGCGCCTCAAAATCGGGAAAATTTGTGCTCACTCTCCCGCTCCCTCGCTTCAATCCCCTAAATCCGACAGACTCCTGGAGGCGCTGAATTCATGCCCCAGATGCAGACAATAACACAGCCATTTATAGAGCAGTCGATTCAAGCGCCATTTCAGCTTGAGCGCCGTGGCCGGCAAGTGATCGAGGCGTTGACGTCCGTGCCTGAGATGTCCGGCCAACACCTCTACCAGGCAGGCATCATGATAGATACGCAGCTTCAGATCCGGCTCGGCAACAACGCCTTTACCTTCCCGGAAATAATAGGTCAGACGGACGGTGGTGGTGAATTTGCTGCGCTCAACGATGTGCAGATGCAGATCCATGCAACCGGGAACGACGGACACAGCGGTATCGGTTATCGCCTCCAGATCAGACACCAGCCGCCGAAAGCGAAGATAGTTATTTTCATGCAGATCCATCAGGCTGACATAGCCGCCCGGTACCACCTCGGCGCAGCCGTAGCCTTCGCGAGCAACCACCAGAGGGCCGATCAGGGATGCATTAGTACTCATAATGTATATTTTGATATATATTTTGCCGGGAAAGGAGACGGCAAAACGAGAGGCCGAAACGAAAAGGTATTATAACTCAAGCATTCAGGGTTCGATGATTTCTGCATTGCGATAGTATAATATAGCGCACCATCATTATTCGAACTTTATCGACTCAACCAGACAGAACATCCTATGGCACGTACAGACTCTTTACCTGAAGCGCAAGGCATTCACAAACTCATACGTAAACTGCGTTATCACGAAGCATCAAGACAGTGGTTCGCGGTCTTATTTGTATTATTGGTCAGCCTTCTGGGCGAACCGCAGCCAACACTGCTTTACATTGGCACCGCCATTGCAACCGTAGGCACGCTGATACGACTCTGGGCTTCAGGCCATGTCATGAAAAACAAGGAACTAGCTACAGATGGCCCCTATGCCTTTGTCAGGCATCCACTCTACGTCGGCAATATCCTGCTACTGCTAGGCTTCGCCATGGCCTCCTCCCTATGGTGGTCTTATGTCCTGATGATTGCGCTTTTACTGTTTTACTATCCACCTACCATCGCCTACGAAGACAATAAGCTGCATGCCTTTTTTGGTGAGTCATGGGAAAAATGGAGCAAGACCACACGCGCCCTGATTCCAACATTACCCAATCGTGCAGAGAAAAGCGAGCAGGCCAGCAGCTGGTCTTTCAAGAAAAGCCTGATGCAAAATGGTGAGCCTATCATTGTCATCTACCTCATTGGCTGCATGTATCTGCTGTACGCCCGCTAAGCGAAACCTCATTTACTATGCTTAAGGAGCTGGACCAATTCAGCCTGAAACAGTGGATAGAAGATAGCCTGGCCAGCAACAGTAACACGCTGGCAGCCGGTTATCAGGGCAAGACTCTGCTCTATCGTGATAGCGATTTAAGTCTTGCCATAAAAATTCCGCACGGACGTGGATTGATAAAATACCTGCATACCCGAATGCTGCATCACGAAGCACGGGTTTACCGTCGGCTAAAACATTTGCAAGGCATCCCTGCCTGCTATGGGCTGATCGACAATCAATATCTGGCACTGGAGCTCATTGAAGGCGAGCCGATACGTAGCAAACGCCCTGTTAATGATGAGCGCTACTTCAAAACATTGCTAAGCCTGATCAAACAGATGCATGAAAGTGGCGTTGCGCACATGGATTTAAAAAGAAAGGACAATCTTATGGTGACGCACCATGATGAGCCCTGCGTTCTTGATTTCGGCACCGCCGTGATCAGAAAGCCGGGCTTTCATCCGCTCAATCATTTCATCTACAGACTCGCCAGATGCTTTGACTACAGCGCATGGGTAAAGCATAAATACCATGATGACATGCACAATATTCGTGAAGAAGACAAAATATACTATCGACGCACGTATATTGAAAAGCTTGCAAAAATCATAAGAAAAGTTTTCAAACTCTAGGGAACTGTCGGGTTTAGGGGGATTGAAGCGAGGGAGTAGGAGAGCGGCCTAAATGTTGGCAGCCCTTCTCAATCAGAAAAGCTAATTGCGCCTTAGTTTCAACTCCCTCCGCAATCACATCCAGACCCAGATGCGAGGCCATGGAAATAATCATTTCAACGACCGTGCCATCATCATTGTCAGCCGCAATATCACGTACAAATGACTAATCGATTTTAAGCTTATCCAGAGCAGCTGTTTCTAATAAGCCGGTGGCGAAGAGCCTGTACCAAAATCATTAATCGAAACTCGAATGTCATTTGCACACAGAAAATTTATTTTAGCAATCACATCATCGCGATGATGCATCAGTAAGCTTTTGGTAATTTCCTGCACAACACCTAAAGAATACAAGGGTACGCCCTCGGCATCAAAGGTGGTCGCACATAACCTGGATGTCGACCGGATCAGTTATGCAGAAGCGCTAAGACCTTGATTTGACGCCAGCTTGAATCTAGCCCTGAGTTGACTGTGCGTGGCGGCATCCATGGCGTCGGGGAAGAGTGTGATGGGATAGCGTTGACCGGAAAGGGTGTCTAATAATACCAGTTGCACCAGCATATCGGAGGCATAACTTTGATGACAAAGCTGAAGATCATGATAATCACGATCGCCTATAGTTAAATCCGTCAGGTTGTCGGCTTTTAAACCCAGGGTTATCTTTTGCTTATGACGAGATAGGTGCCGCTTGAAACTCAGAGCTACCGATAAGATAAGAAATAGTTTCAGCCCGACACCCGCCAGGCCAAAATCACTGATCAGTAGAATCGCGACTGCCGCCAGAGTGTGAACGGCGATCAGGAAAAACAGCTTCAACGCGGATGACTGAACCTCAATAAATAAAGACTATGAATCTGACATCGAAGCCTGAGACCAGTTTTCTTATTTTTTAAAGCCGTAAGATTCCATATGATTTAGATGACGAATGTAGTCAATCAAATCACCTTCAGCTTCAGATCGGCTATCGAAAGGCCCTCTTTCTTCGCCCTCACGAGTCATATAAAACCACTGACCGTTCATCTGCACAAAGCGGTCCATCTGAAAAAAAGTTTTAGGGGCTTCACCATCTGATTTTCTAGCCAACTTAGTCTCTCCTTGCCATTATGTTGTTTTTGCACAATTAAATTTATCGAACCAGGTACGCCTTATTCTAGCAGCTAAATCAGAAACCATTGCATCTGAGGACTCCATCTTTCCCAACAGCAAATCCAGCAAGACCTGATCGGGATACTCCAGCAGCGATAAAAACAGCGCGGTGTCTTCCCGGCTCAGATGACTATATTGCATTTCCACAAAGGCGTTCAACAGCAGATCCAGTTCCAGCATGCCGCGACGACAACGCCAGTGCAGCTGGGAGGCGCTGACCGGATTAGTCTGGCTCATAAAGATTTCTTCACCATCTTTTTCTTGATGTTGCCGATGGCCCGGGTCGGGTTCAAACCTTTGGGACAGACCTGAACACAATTCATGATGGTGTGGCACCGGAACAGCTTGAATGGCCCTTCGAGATTTTCCAGCCGCTCATCGAGCGCCTGATCTCGACTGTCTTCGATGAAACGTGAAGCCTGCAAGAGCGCGGCGGGGCCCAGAAACTTGTCCGGGTTCCACCAGAATGACGGACAGGCGGTCGAGCAGCAGCCACAGAGAATACACTCGTACAGGCCATCCAGTTTTTTGCGTTGCTCCGGCGTTTGCCGTAATTCGACCTCGGGCATGGGGTCGTTCACAATCAGATACGGCTTAACAGCCCGATACTGCTGATAGAACGGCTCCATATCAACGATCAGATCGCGGATTACCGGCTGCCCGGGTAACGGCCGGATTTCAACCGGCTGCTTCAGCTCGGACAACGGCGTGATGCAGGCCAGGCCGTTCACGCCATTGATATTCATACTGTCCGAACCACACACGCCCTCGCCACACGATCGCCTGAAGCTGAGCGAGGCGTCCTGCTCCTTTAATTTCAGCAGCGCCGCCAGTAGCATCATTCCCGGTTCGATCTCTTCGAGCTCGTAATCCTGCATGTACGGCTTGTTATCAACCTCAGGGTTATAGCGATAAATATTAAAACGCACGGTTATCCCCCTAGCAGCCTGTCTGACTTGAATGAAATCGGCTGCAAATCCGTCTGACCAGTCCATATTTCGCCGCTTTTTTGGGCAATAGAATGACTATTGCCCTGCAAAATCGTCAAAATCTGTCCTCGCTCAGACGAACTTTCGCTTCGATTCTTCAAGTCAGACAGGCTCCTAGTAGATTCTGGGTTTGGGTGGAAAGCTAGCCACACTCACCGGTTTGGTTCGAACCGGCTTGTAATCAAGACCGGTATTGAGTGAATACAGGCTATGGCGCATCCAGTTTTTGTCGTCACGTTCAGGATAATCCATGCGCGAATGCGCGCCACGACTTTCAGTGCGGGCAAAGGCCGAGTGCATGGTGGCCAGCCCGCAGGCGATTAGATTTTCAAGCTCCAGCGCTTCGACTCTGGCGGTGTTGAAGGTGTCGCTGTAGTCCTCGATTTTTGCATGCTTAAAACGTTCGGCAAGTTGCTCGACCTGCTCCACGCCTTCGCGCAGCACGGCTTCGTTTCGGAACACGCCACAATGTTTTTCCATGACCGTTTTCAGTTCGTGGCGCAGAACATTCACCGACTCCCCCTCCTGACCGGGGTTTTTATTCCAGCGCTGAAAACGCTCCATGGCTTTTTCAACACTGCTTTCGTCCATGGGACGATGATAGCGATTCTCCGCCAGATGGCCGATGATATGGTTGGCAGCAGCGCGCCCGAACACCAGAATATCCAGCAGCGAATTGCCTCCCAGACGGTTGGCACCGTGCACCGAAACGCAGGCACATTCACCCGCCGCATACAGGCCATACACCGCCTCTTCGGGGGTATCTTTCACCGGCACCACCACCTGGGCATGACGATTGGTGGGAATGCCGCCCATGGTGTAATGCGCGGTCGGCGACACCGGTATGGCCGCTTCAGCCGGATC
>JAQICG010000335.1 GCA_027858635.1 Gammaproteobacteria bacterium
AGTTAAACAATTATTAAAAAGATTGTGATCAAAAGGAGTCCGGCATGAGCGAACCTCTCTTCAATATTGTCTTTTACGGCATTATCCAGACCGGCAAAGACAAAATAACCGTCCAGCAGAACATGGCCCGGCTGTTCAAAACGGAACCGGCCAAAGTCCAGCCCTTTTTTGCCGGCGGCCGCAAGCTCATCAAGTCCAAAGTCAGTGAAGAGATGGCCGAAAAATACCGCGGCGCACTGGAAAATATCGGCCTGGTGATCAAAATTGAAGAGGCCGAACAGCCCCAGAACGCGGCGCCGGACGAACCGGCCTCTTCCGACTCCGGCAGTGACAGCATCAGCATCGCCGAGCCGGGGGTTATTCTGGTCGAAAACCCGGTGCCGGTCACACCTCAGGAAATTGGCGATATCAGCGCCATTTCCATGGCTGAGGTCGGTGCCGATGTTATCGAAAATCGGGTTGCCGTGGCTGCGCAGGAAATTGATGACATCAGCGATATCTCCATGGCCGAGGTGGGCGCTGACGTTCTCGAAAACCCGGCTGAAGCTCCCCCCCAGGAAATTGGCGACATCAGCGAGCTCTCTATGGCCGAAGTCGGTGCCGATGTGGTGGAACATCCCAGGGAGAAGGAGAAAGCGCCCATCCCCGATATCAGTGAGCTGTCTCTTGAATAAACCCGGTTCAATCAATAATCCGCCTTAAGCCACTGCGGGGATTCAAACCGTAAGCACGTCTCAAAAAAATCCGATGTACACGGGCACGCAATGTTAAAAAAGTATTTTTGCGTGCTCCGCGTTATTTGTTGATGGGCTGTTTCTTATTTAATCAGCGATTTTTTCGCGCAATGCTTCACGGTCAAACCACCACTGGTCATGTGGCACAATGGCACCCAGCACTAGCGATAGACGAGGCAGAAATACGACCGGATCCAGCAGCTGCAATTTTTCCATCCACGCATCCATGGCTGCCTGATCTTCAATACCGGAATGGCCGCGTGCCACATTAGCCAGCATCTGGTGGGTTAGAAAAGTCATGCTCTCCCGCGCCTTGCCTTCTGCCCGTATATCGGCCACATAATGCGCCACAATGGCCGCAAACGCCGCACCATCGGCCTTCTCAGGAGTCTCATCAATCACATAACCCAGCATGTTGACGGTCAGCTGCGGGTCGATGGGATAGGTGACCGCCAGCCAGACGCCCTGACCCAGCGCAACCAGTGAGGCGGGCTGACCGCTCTGATAGAGTACATCACAGCACTTCACCGCTTCTTCCCAGTGCTCGTTTTCCAGAAACACCGAGAACGCCTCGCGCGCGACCTGCCAGGCCTCGTCCGCCCGGCCGACGCCGACCAGCGCCTCGGCCATATCCAGTTTCAGGTTCGCCTTCTCCAGCTCGGTGGCATCCTCAGGCAGGTCGGCCATGGCCTGCTCTTTCATCTTAAGGTAACTTTTCAGATACTCGACAGAGTCTTCCGAATCGGTACTTTCAATTAGTTCGTTAATGGTCTTGTTGCTAGTCATATTTATCGCCTGTCACATTCTCAATGCCTGCAATTTACTTGATATTCACTTACAAATACAAGTATAAAAAGGCAGGTTAAATCAAACCCGGTTCATTTGAACCCGGGTTACATAAGTGCTTATTCTACCAGTGCCTGCGCCAGCACACGCCGGAGCTCCTGTTCATCAATGGGGAAAGGCAGCGAAGCGTAGACTTCGAACCTTTCCAGAAAACGCGCATACTGTTGCCGTGTTTCCTGCTCATAAAACACAATCATTTTTGCATCCACCACGCCCTGCGCGCACGACAGCACCGTCTCCAGAGTGCTGGTACGGTCACGGTAGTCGGACTGGAAATTAAACTCCGAGACAATCACGGCAGGCTGGTACCAGCGAATCAGCTTCACTGCCTTACGCACGCTGTCGATGGTCACCACTTCATATCCCAGCTGCTTATATAAGCTGGTAAAATCCGGATAACCGCCCAATTCTGTAATCGCTAATAATGTCACTGCTGAATGCGGCATGGTTGTCTCTATAATCTCTCGGTACAGCAACGGGCATTGTTACCAAATACTCTACAATCTGATGGTATACACATGTCATCCGGAAAACTAGCAGCGCCCAAAGTGATCAGCGACTTCAATCAGAAAACCGTCTGCCTGCGGCCTACCGGCTTTTATTTTAACGATACACGCTGGGAAAAATTTGGCAGCGCTACGACGAACAAGGCACGACGCTGGGCATGGCCCGACCTCAAGGAGCTATCTTCGATGAGGCTGCCGTGCAAAATGCCGCCACCGATAATGGCGAGACCTTTGAGCACTGCCGGGATAGAAAATAAACAGGGAATAACCGCTCATCGGCAGGTCGACAAAAACCGCGCTGTCGCACCCTCACAGAGCGGATCCGCCCGGGATTTTGCAGCGGCTTTCTCGCTTTCAATTCTGGCCGACTCTGCCTCAGCCGCCGCTGCCTTCGCGGCCTCTATTTTCTCCTGCTCCGCTTCCAGCGCCGCCAGCCTTTCCAGCTCCTTCTGCAGACGCGCTTCATTGGCCTTAATTTCTTCCATTAATTCCACTTTTTTAGCCGCCGCCATCGCTTCAGCAATCGCCGTTAGAGCCACTTTCTCCGCCTCCCGCCCGCGCTCGGCGGCGATGCGCGCCGCTTCGGCCTCGGCTGCACGTCGTTCTTTCTCCGCCTGCGCGCTGGCCAGAGCAGCATCGCGTTCATTCTGCATCTGCGCCGCCTCCGCCTCCAGCATTTTCATTCTGGCACGGTCTTGCAGCTGGCGCTCAGCCATCTCCTGCTGAATTGCCTGAGTCTCATCCAGTTGCAGTTTTATTGTTGCCGAGTGTGCCTGTTCCTGATTTGCCTGTTCCTGATCAGAGGACTGCTCCACGATTGGAGTTGTTCTATTAACAAAGTCGGGCTGCGCACTAGACTGGTCCTGCTCTATGGCGATTTCGCCCGGCCCGGCCTCTTCATCCTCCAGACTGAGGGCAAAAAACAGAGCCGCCAGCACCAGCACCGCTATCAAC
>JAQICG010000390.1 GCA_027858635.1 Gammaproteobacteria bacterium
GTGCTGGTGATAAACAGGATACGCATCACCGGAAATCAAACCTCTCATAATGGATCATTTTTGGATCGACGCCGTACTTGTACAAGTGTGGTAGCAGCGCGTTGACCATGGGGGCCGGCCCGCAAATATTGATCTCGCGCTGGGCGAGTTGCTCGACCTGTTGCAGCAGCTGCACAAAATCCGCGGGTGCCGTGCCGGTCTCGACCGCGAGCAGGTCAAACTGCGGGTCGCGCTCGGCATGGTGTGTCAGCTCGTCGAGAAAGGCGGCATCCGCCGCCTGGCGAAACAGATAGATCAGGGTGGTGGGCCGGGCTCGGGGATGCGCTCGCAGTGCCGCGACAAACGGCGTGATGCCCACGCCGCCGGCGACCCACAATTGCGGCGCAGCCCCTGTGTCAGGAGCGTCGTCGCCCAGGAAGGTGCCGAATGGTCCCTGCACGCGCACCTGCACACCCGGCTCCAGCTCCTGGATGTGTTGTGAGCATGGCCCCAGCGCCTTGATGGCGAGTTTGAGCGCGCCGTCAGCGGCGATGCCGCTCACGGTGAAAGGATGGAATTCACCGCAGCCGCGAAAGTGCGCGCCGTTGCCAAAGGCGACCAGCACGAATTGCCCCGGGGTGACCGCCAGCGCCGTCGCTGAGGGTAGCAGGCTGGCTTCGATCATGCCGCCGGCCGGACGCGCCACCGCTGCAACACGATAGGGACTGGACGCGGCACCAAAATCGCTGGCCAGCAGACGCCAGCCCAGAGCAAGCAGGGCCAGCGCCATCAACCACCACAGCAAGGCGGCGCCGCCGAGCAGGGTATACACATGTGCCAGGGCCAGCACCACGCCCAGCCCCAGAGCGTAGTGAAACCCACGCCAGCGGCGGTAGGGCAAATGCAAGGCAAAGGTGGTGGTCAGGCCGGCCATCAGCAGCAACAGCGCCACCCAGCCCAGCCAGACTGGCCACGATTGCGCCCACGGCGCGAGGATCGCCCATGCCAGAGGCGGCGCTTCGACCCAGCCATCCAGGGCCAGCGCCAGTGGATGACTCAGCAACAATAGATATGCCGCTATGCCGCTGCGGTGATGCCACAAATAGGCCGACTCCAGCCCGCCGAGCAGGCGCGCCAGATGCGGCTGGCGCACCATCAGCAGCAGGTTCACCACTAACAGGGCTGTGCCCGCCCAGGCGGTAATAATGGCAACGCTACGCCACGCTGTCAGCCCTTCGGGAAAGGCCCACCACATCGCTGCCAGCGGCAAGGTTAAAACCAGCGCCGGTGCGATGAGCCGGGTGAGCCACCTCATCCCGGGGCGCGATGTCACTGGAATTTGCCCCGCCGCCGCAGCTGCTCGCAGCCGGACTTCGGCCGGGGTTGCAACTCGACCCCCTGTTGCCGCGCGCGTGCCGCCATCTGCGCATGATGCTCGGCCCGATAGGTCTTGCATTCCTCATAGGTTGCAAAACTGCGCATGCGGCGCTGATGTTCGATGCGCTCGTCGGGCGTCATGTAGTACCAGCCGCTGGTGTTCTGTTCGGCGGCGTGCCACGGACCCGCCATTACGCCCCCGGAAAGGCCCATCAATGCGGGCAGCAACAGGCTGCGCAATAAGGTCAGGCCGCGCCGCATTCGGAATGTGCGATGGACACGGTATGTCACGCGTGTGCCTCCGCGCGGCGCAGGGTGCCGGTCAGTTCGGTGCCCGGCGCCACGGTGTTGTAGACGGTGCCGTACTTGCGGATGTTCTCGTGCATCAGCGCTAATTTGCGCTCGGTTTCGTCAGTGTCGACGATGATCTCGTAGTTGATGTTCAGCATCTTCGGTGGTGAGTCCTGGCGCACGCCATGTACTTTTACGCTGACGCCGCGATAGGCGAACTGGATCATGGGCGCGATACGCTCCATGTTTTTTAGGATGCAGGCAGCAACGGCGGCCAGCAACAGTTCGGCGGGATTGAGCGCATCCGCCCTGCCTTTCAAATCGGTATCGATGGTCAGTTCCGCATCCTTGCAGCATACCACGCTACCGTGGATATCGATGCGGGTGGCGGTGATTTCGTATTCGAGCATATGGCTTCTCCCGGATTGTGCTTAGAAATCATACCTCAGCCGCAGTTCCGCGCGCCAGTTATTAGTACGCTCTACCACATCCCTCGCTTCAATTCCCCTAAACCTGATCGACTCCTGGGCGAACAGTAGCCGGGTAGTTTGCAAAATAGGGTAACCATGATGCATGAGGCAGCGATGTAATAAATGCTGCCGGAATGATGGTTAGTTACTAACAAGGCGCATGGAAAGGATACCCTTCAATCAAGACCGTCAGCAGCAGGGATGCTGCTGCCGAGCGTTCACGGATGTATTCTCAGCGCGTCTTGATTGAAGGGTATCCTTTCCATGTGACTCAATAGTAAGTCTAATCTTCTTGCTAATATGAAAAATAAATCAAGATCTCTCCCTATGGTCAAGATGACAGTTGCACCCTTAAAAATAATGCTGCTTGAGTTTTTCTTTAGTCTGGCGTTACAATTCATCTAAATTCAGACCGAATTAGGTATAAATATGGATGCAGTGCTCAGTTTAAGTGACTTTAAGGCGGAAGCCAGTCAGCTATTAAAGCAAATTCACGAGAACCCCCGTTCTCTGGTTATCACTCAAAATGGCCGTGCGACTGCGGTCGTTCAGGATTACGAACAATTCCAGCGTCAACGTGAAGCCTTGCTCATACTCAAGCTTATGGTTCAGGGGGAGGCTGATATTCAGAATGGCGAACTGATACCTCAGGATGGGGTGTTTAGCGATCTGCGCGAGCAGCTTGAAGCAAGGAAGCGGCAGGATGAGCAATAAAGCGGTTTTTTGGACGAAGACTGCACGCGCCGACCTTGAAGCTATCGTTAATCATATCGCAGCTGATAGCATCGCTAATGCGCTGTCTGTTTTAGACCGGCTGGAGAAAAAGGCGGAATCACTAAATGCGCAATCAGGCAGGGGGCGAGAGGTTCCCGAGTTACAGTTTATTGGCATGAGTCATTATCGTGAATTATTGGTAAAACCGTGGCGCATTATTTATCGGCTCGAGAGTGATCATGTTTTGATCATCGCGGTTTTAGACAGTCGCCGTGATTTAGAAGACCTGTTATTGC
>JAQICG010000037.1 GCA_027858635.1 Gammaproteobacteria bacterium
CGGTAGAAAATTTCACCTCACTAAAGGCCAGGTTCGTTTGGCGCAGGCCTCGATGAAAAACAAGAACACCAACGTCAGTGAATTGTGCCGGGAGTTGGGCGTATCTCGACAGACGATCTATCGCTATGTCGGCCCGGATGGTGAGCTGAGGGAATACGGCAAACAAGTGCTGGGATTATGAGCAGGGTGTTTTTACGCAGAGATTTGCGGTTTGAGGTGGATCCGCGAGGGCAGTACATTATGCCTCAGAAGAGGCTTGTAATAACATGCCCTGATAATAAAATGTAAACCACCGGTTTACATTTCATGCAAATAAATAAACTAAAAACTAGCAATTAGTTTAATATTCAGCTATAAAGTAAACCATGAGTTTACAAAAAGACGATAAACTGAATCAAATTCTGGCGTTATTACCAGAGGGTGTCGCGGCTCCAAGCTACTGGTTAGCCGAACAAGGCTACTCTCGCCAGTTGGTGCATAAATATGTCCAGGGAAACTGGCTCAAGCAGCTGGGACGTGGCGTGTATGCTCGACCACAAGCTGATGTCGCTTGGCAAGGCCTTGTGCTGGGTATGCAGCGCCTTGCTGCCTTACCATTTCATGTAGGCGGCATTTCTGCCTTAAATCTTCAGGGTTATGCACATTATTTGCCTTTGGCCGGAGAAAAAACTATCCATCTTTGGGGGCAGGGCACGGTGCCTGCCTGGGTCAAAGCAGTTTCCATAAATGAAGCACTGCAATTCCATACTGCGCAACTGTTTGATTCATCCGTTACCAAGGTAGGTATCGATGCCATGTCAGGTGGTGTACGTGATTGGTCATTACAAGTATCGACGCCTGAGCGCGCTATCATGGAGGTACTTTATGATGTTCGAGATGATGAGCATTCTTTTATACATGCAGCAGAATTATTTGAAGGCCTGACAGCTTTGCGTCCACAGACAGTGAACACCTTATTGCAGCATTGTCGAAATATTAAGGTTAAACGGTTGTTCCTATTTATGGCGGGCCAATTTAGTTATCCGTGGATAAAACGTATAACAAAAGATCAGCTTGATTTAGGTAGTGGTAAGCGGGTTATCGTAAAAGGTGGTAAATTAGATAAACAATATTTAATCACCGTGCCGGAACGTTTTAATGCTTAATAAAAATAACCCATATTATCAGCAGGTTGCTTTATTAATTGCAGTTTTGCCTTTGATAGAAGAAGAGAATTGTTTTGCTCTGAAGGGTGGTACTGCGATTAATTTATTCCTGCATGATATGCCAAGATTATCGGTGGATATTGATCTAACCTTTTTGCCAATTGAAGATAGAATAAATTCATTATCTGCTATTAGCGCAGCGTTAATTCGTATCGCAAAAAGAATCCAAGATGTTTTGCAAGGAACGGCGGTAGAGGCATTAAAAGATGCACGGGATAACGTACATAAACTAATGATCACGCGACAAGGAGTGAGAGTCAAAATTGAGGCATCTCCTGTACTGCGTGGCAGTCTTTTAGCACCGGTTACGATGGATATCGCAAAGCCCGTTGAAGAACTATTTTCATATGCCAGCATGCAAGTGCTTAACCGCAATGAAATTTATGCAGGGAAATTATGTGCGGCTCTGGATCGTCAGCACCCACGTGATCTCTTTGACGTAAAAATTCTGTTTGAGCATGAAGGTATTACAGATGAACTAATGAATGTGTTCCTGGTTTATTTAATCAGTGGTAACCGCCCAATCGCAGAAATGCTAGCTCCACGACAAACACCGTTAACAACTGCTTTTAATGAGCAATTTGCAGGGATGGAGTTAAAAGAAACATCATTACAGGAGTTGGAGGAAACACGAATACAGTTAATCCAAACGATTAACAGTCAGTTGACCAATAAACAAAAACAATTCTTGCTTTCATTTAAAACAAGCCACCCGGACTGGAGTTTATTGGATGCGGGTGATGTCAGTCATTTGCCCGCTGTGCAATGGAAATTGTTAAATCTTAAAAAAATGGAAAAAGAAAAGCATCGCGCGGCGATAGATAAACTTGAAAAAATATTACATTAACGTGTACTATCAAAATGCTTCGATCTCCCGATGTCTTTACACATTTCGCTTGTTACGAATTAAATATAAATTTTGAACGCTTTCTCAATTCTAAAAATTATCAGCTATAATGAGTAAAAATAAACTCATTATAAATCAATGACTTATGCGCATAATATAGATTATGTTAAACGGAATGCATGAGGTCGACCAGTTCTGCTTTAAAGTACCATCGAGGTCATTATGAATATTCAACAAATACTGAATACTGCTGAAAAATGGCGATCTAATAATATCGAGAAAGCCACTGGTGTGGTTGTTGTTTATGACAACCAGGTGGCGGGCTGGATGAATGAACTGCGTGATCCGTCGCATTGGCAGCCCGGCTGCGTAGCTATTGATGAAAATAGAAAAATTTACTTAGCAACTGGTGGCGATGATCAGAACGGCGCGAAATTGTGGCGACCGGCGACGAAAGAAGAAAGTTCGAAATTTAAGGGCAAATTATGAATCAACAACAAATCACCAAGGTCTTCGCATTAGCAAAATCTTATGTTCGCCCTGATGGATATTCAGAAAATCAAGACACTGCGATTCTTGATTGGCTAACCGATCTGGAAACAGATGCAATAAACGCAAAAAAGCCATGGATAGATGCTTTGATAGGATTTATGACTGCTCTGCAAAAAGCCCGAATAATTGAACTGGAAGACCTCTGTGAACTAGAGGCAATGATTCACGATAAAAAACCATAAATTCGACATTTTGATCATTATGGGGCAACAATGGTGCATATTCCGGCCCAACCTGAACACCTATTCCGGTTTAACGTGAACACCGGTTCTGGTTTATGTTGAACACTTTTGGCTATTTTCCGGAATTGGTGTTCAACATAAACCAGAATCCCTTTCAACTTATTATTTTTCAACCACTTTGCTAGCCTTCACCACTTTTTTGGTGATGGCAATGGCTACAAAGAGGGCAACAATGCGAAATATCAGAGATATTCTTAGACTAAAACTCGCCGGCGAGTTATCCATCCGGCAGATAAAATGACTTTTTAAGGCATTCTTTTTCAATGGAGGCTATGTGGTGACAGCGGTACCTGAAACAATTTTTATGACCGTCTCTTATGGGTCGGTTATCCCCATTTCAGCGTTTTTTGAACGTCTGCTAACGGCCAGAAGCGGACGTTCACTGCTGCACTAGTTTGTTAGGGCGCTCTAACAAGCTGGTATATTTGAAGTTTCAATTCCTTCTTTTACCCAACCAGCCCATTGCTTCAACATTCTCCCGTTTCGTGTCTTGGAACCTTCAGACCAATTTAACTCGTATTCAACGGATATATGACTAGCCAATTCTTTAGGCGAAATATTTGGAGATTCAGTTATTATTTCAACACACCGAATTAAGGAGCTTTCATTTTTTGCTACCGACCAAATAGCTTCTAGTGTTCCACCGTACTTCCGAATTGACTCATTGTTTAAATCAACAAGTTCGTTATTTATAGTAACAAGTTCGAATCTCCTTAAAACTGAAAGCGCGTATCGATTAATATCTATTACTTTATTAACGCCCTTTCTAATGT
>JAQICG010000347.1 GCA_027858635.1 Gammaproteobacteria bacterium
CGCCGTGGTTGATGATGTCGTAGCCATGGGGGCTGCCGGGTCGCGCTTGCAGGCAGGGTGAGGCATAACAGTGGCTGATACCCAGCAGCGCCAGATAGGGAATCAGCTCCGTCGCCTGATCAAAGCCGAAGTCGCGGTGCAGTTGCAGGCGATAGGTAGAGCGGGGAATGTCAGCTTCGCCCGGTAAAATACGCAGTGTCGGCGGCCTGACTGTGCTGCCACGCTCTTCTCGCAAACCGGCCACTGCATTGATGATACGCGGATCCTCCTCCCACAGCTCCAGATTCAGGCTCAGCTTGCGGCACCAGTTAGGATACTGATCGGTAGTGCCGGGAAAATTAACCTGCTCCACCTGCCCCAGAATATCCTCCATCTGCACCATCATCACCCGTGAAGGACCGCGCGACAGGTAGCGATGAATCGCCTCGACCAGTACCGGTGTCATCGTCGGGGTCGCCACCGCCTGCACGCTCATGCCTTCGGGCAGCAGGTCCTCCCGTTCCAGTGCCATCAACAGCTGAACACGATCACGGGCGCGATTGATCACCTGTTGCGCGCGCAGTTCGGCAGAGGGAAACAGGCCCAACTCCTGGCGCAGCTCGATATCCCGGCCCTGCCAGTAGCCCGCCAGCGTGGGCAGATCATGGGTAGTTGCCGCCACCAGCGCCTGCGACGGCAATGCCGGGGGCGGCTTAAAATCGTTCGCGTCGGTCTTCTCGAAATAGAGCAATCGATAGGAGAGCACACCTCGCGGATGCAGAGCCTGGCGAACCTCATCGGGCACGGTGCCCAGATCCTCGCCGATTACCAGACACTGGTTGCGCCGGCTCTCCAGAGCCAGAATGCCCAGCAGATCTTCGAATGGATAGTGCACGTAGCTGCCATCTGCCGGGGTTTCGCCCGGCGGCACCCAGAACAGACGCATCAGCGCCATGACGTGATCGATGCGCAGGGCGCCGGCGTTATGCATGTTCTGCCGCAGCGTGGCGATAAACGGCGCATAGGCCTGTTCGCGCAGTGTGGCTGGACGCCAGGGCGGCAGTCCCCAGTCCTGACCTTTGAGATTGAAGTCATCCGGCGGCGAACCGATGCGGGCGTTGAGGGCGTATAGATCCTGATTGTTCCAGGCCTCGGCACCACCGACATCGACGCTGACGGCCAGATCCTGATACAGACCGACCCCCAGACCCAGCTGATAGGCACGGCGACCGGCACTCTGTAATTGCAACGCAGCCTGCCACTGCAGGTACTCGAAGAACTCCACCTGCTCGGCCTGTTCGACTGCGAATTCGGCTACCGCCCCGGACTGAGGAGAGCGGTAGGCCTCGGGCCAGACGGGCCAGCCCCAGCACGTCGGATCATGCTTGTAAAATTCTCTCTGCAAGGCTTCATGGAGCGCATGCTGGTGCAGAGCCGCGCCCTGCTCTTCCTGAAAATGGCGAAATGCCGAGGCTCGCTCGCTGCCATTATTCAGATGCCGGCGTCGGAAATGCTGGTACAGAACGCTCAGAATCTCCGTCTTGATGTTGGCGACCTCGGCATAATCCACCATTTCGGCATGGCGCAGGGCGCGCAAACGGACCTGGAAAGATTCATCCTCGACGCGCTGCAGGGCATCGTCGCATTCGCCGAAATCGGGCACCGCCTCGACATCCAGATACAGCGTGTTAAGAAACAACCGGCTGGAAGGACTGTAGGGACTGGCATGTGCGGGGTTATGAGGAAACAGCGCATGCAGCGGATTGACCCCCACCAGCGCGGCGCCGGCGCGGGCGGAAAATTCCAGCACCCGAGTCAGATCGGTAAAATCGCCGATGCCCCAGTTACGCGTGGAACGCAACGCGTAGAGCTGAATCGCCGGGCCCCAGATGCGCTGATCTTCTTCCAGCACCTGCGGCTGATAACAGCGCTCGGGCGTCACAATCAGTGACATGCTCGCCAACGGGCGGTCAGGCACCTTGACGTCATGGAGTTCGAGACGGTGATAGCCGGTCTGGATGCCGCCCGGCAGCACCAGCAGCCGCTGTTGCCAGGTTTCATCGGCCAACATCCGATCCTCACACAGTGCCAGATCGGACGGCGAGAGCTCGCCGTTGTGGCGCTGCCCCGACTCTTCCAGCACGGTCCAGCGTAGCCGTTGTTGCAGCTGTTTTTCGGCCACACCCATCACAATTTCGATGCACTCTTCGGTTTCGCTGACCACCTGCACCGGCGGCAACACCCGGCACCACTGCGCAACTTCCACCTCATTCAAGGCCTGCTGCATGGATGCTTCGGTTTTAGCATCCACTCCCATAGCGGTCAGCAGAGCCTGCCGGGTTTTGGCTGAGACACTATGAGATTTGCCCCAGATATCCTGATATTCGAGTGCGATGTGATAATGCGCGCACAGCTTTTCCAGCAGCTCGTGTGAACTCATGAGCGCGCCTCGTGCAGAAACCAGGCCACCGACCAGGGCGGCAGCCGGTGAGCTGCCAGACCTACCGCCAGCCCCGAGGGACGGGCGTAAAGGGCTTCGCCGTCAGGGATTATTTCGGGCGTGACCGGCATGGGC
>JAQICG010000283.1 GCA_027858635.1 Gammaproteobacteria bacterium
CGCTGACTCAGATCTTTCAAGGCACGCACATTGTCGTTAGCCACTTCGCCATAAAATACCCGCTTAACCATCCACAGGGTGTAGGCCGCGCCCAGAATCAGCGTGGTGGCGGCGAGGAAAGCGTACCAGAAGTTGGCGTGGAAGCTGGCGATAATCACCATGAACTCACCGACAAAACCTGAGGTGCCGGGCAGACCGGCTTTGGCCATGGAGAAGAACACCGCAAAACCGGCGAAGATCGGCATGGTATGCACCACGCCGCCGTAATCCTGAATATTCCGAGTATGCATACGGTCGTAGAGCACGCCGATCATGAGGAACATGGCACCGGAAATAAAGCCGTGCGAAATCATCTGCACGATGGCACCTTCGACAGCCAATACCGCGCCACTGCCGTTGCTGTTAGCGGGATTATCCCAGACCTGGAAAACCACGAACAGACCCAGGGTGACAAAACCCATGTGGGCGATGGACGAGTAAGCCACCAGCTTCTTCATGTCCTTCTGCACCAGCGCCACAAAACCGATGTAGACAATGGCCACCAGCGACATGGTTATGATCAACCAGTCCAGCGCATCGCTGGCATCCGGGGTGATCGGCAGGCTGAAGCGCAGAAAACCGTAGCCGCCGATTTTCAGCATGATCGCCGCCAGTATCACCGAGCCACCGGTGGGTGCTTCGACGTGGGCATCCGGCAGCCAGGTATGCACCGGCCACATCGGAACTTTCACCGCGAAAGCCATGAGGAAGGCGATGAAGATCAGCATCTGCTCATCCATGCTCAGCTTCATGGCGTGCATGTCCAGAATGGCAAAACTGCCGCCCTGATAATACATATAAATCAGCGCGACCAGCATAAATACCGAGCCGATAAAGGTATAAATGAAAAACTTGATGGTGGCGTAAACCCGACGTTCGCCGCCCCAGACCCCGATAATAATAAACATCGGCACCAGCATGCCTTCCCAGAAGACGTAAAACAGGATCGAATCGAGCGCCGCAAAGACGCCGATCATCAGACCTTCCATGATCAGAAATGCGGCCAGATACTGTGCGGGTTTTTTCTGGATCACTTCCCAGGCCGCGATCAGGGTCAGAATCATGGTGAAGGTGGTGAGGATAATCAGCGGCATGGAGATGCCGTCCACGCCCATGTGGTAGTTAATATCGAATGCTCCGATCCATTCATGAGGGCCTTCCACGAACTGCATCTCAGCAGTGTTCATGTCAAAGCCGGTATACAGGCCCAGACTCAGGATAAAGGTCACCACCGCGACCACCACGGCCAGGCGGCGGACGCCGGTGGCGCTTCCCTTATCGCCGGACAGCAATATGGCGATACCCCCTAAGATAGGTATCCAAACTGTGAGGCTAAGCAATGGCCAGTCGGCAAACATATAAAACCCTTTCCAGTGACCGTCTATAAATCCAAAAAGTTAAAACGGTTAAGTTCAAATAACGAAAATTACTGATTATTATTAAAGTATGACAAATTAAAATATTACGAATAGCGTCATCAGTGCCAGCACGCCGATAATCATGGCGAAGGCGTAGTGATAGAGCAGACCGGTCTGCACTTTTCTGGCCACGCCGGAGAACCAGGTCACCGCTTTGGCTGAGCCGTTGACGAAGAAGCCATCGATCACCGCGACATCACCCAGCATCCAGAAACGCTTGCCCAGTCCACGGCTACCCGCGCCGAAAGCCCAGTCATTAAAATCATCGATGTAATATTTATTTTCCAGCAGTTTATGCAGCCATGAAAATTTCTGCACAAAGAAGCCCGCACTGCCCGGCTGCTTGATATACATCAGCCATGCCGTAAATACGCCGAGTGCGGCCAGATACAGCGCAGGGCCCTTGAAGCCGTGCTCGACAAAGCCCCAGACACCGTGGAAGCCTTCGCTGAATTTAGCCAGCGCATTGTGCGCTTCGCTGACGAATATGGCATCGGCAAAATAACCGCCGAAAACCATGCTCTTGAGGGTCATCGCACCGATGATGACCGAGGGGATGGCCAGTGCAATCAGCGGCCAGGTGACCACTCGTGGCGGCTCATGCAGGTGCTCACGGGTGTGCTCATCCATGCGCTCCTTGCCGTGAAACACCAGAAAGAACATGCGGAAGGTATAGAAGGCGGTAATAAACACCCCGCCCAGCACCGCCGCGTAGGCGATTCCACTGCCGGGGAGCGAGGAATAATGCACCACTTCGATAATCGAATCTTTGGAGAAGAAACCGGAGCTGCCGGGAAATCCGATCAGCGCCAGTGAGCCTATCAGCGAGGTCCAGTAGGTGATGGGCAGGTATTTTTTCAGGCCGCCCATTTTGCGCATGTCCTGCTCATGGTGCATGGCGATGATCACCGAACCCGCCGCCAGGAACAGCAGCGCCTTGAAAAACGCGTGCGTCATCAGATGGAAGATGGCCACCGAATAGGCCGAGGCACCCAGCGCCACGGTCATGTAACCCAGCTGCGACAGCGTTGAATAGGCGACCACGCGTTTGATGTCGTTCTGCACCACGCCAATCAGCCCCATGGAGAAGGCGGTAATGGCACCGATCACCATGATGAAACTCAGGGCCGCGTCGGAATATTCAAACAGCGGCGACATCCGCGACACCATAAAGATACCGGCGGTGACCATAGTGGCGGCGTGGATCAACGCTGAAATCGGGGTCGGGCCTTCCATCGAATCGGGCAGCCAGACGTGCAACGGCACCTGCGCCGATTTACCCATGGCGCCGACAAACAGCAGAATGCAGATCACTGATATCACGTTCCAGTCAACACCCGGAAAGATGCTCAGGGTCTGTGTGGTCAGGCTATCAACCTGGCCGAAGACCTCGTAATAATCCAGCGAGCCGGTGTACATTACCACCGCCGCGATGCCCAGAATGAAACCGAAGTCGCCGACCCGATTGACCAGGAAGGCCTTCATATTGGCATAGACCGCGGTGGGACGAACCGACCAGAAACCGATCAGCAGATAGGAAACCAGACCCACCGCTTCCCAGCCGAAGAACAGCTGCAGGAAGTTGTTGGCCATCACCAGCATCAGCATGGAGAAGGTAAACAGCGAAATATAACTGAAGAAGCGCTGATAGGAGTTAGTACCGGCCAGTGAAGTTTTCGGCCAGTTGTGTTTATCATCCGCCATGTAACCGATAGTGTAGACATGCACCGCCAGCGAAACGCCAGTCACTACGGCCATCATCACCACGGTCAGGTTGTCGATCAGAAACCCAATTTCAAAGCGCAGTCCTTCTGAGATCATCCAGGTATAGACGGTGGCGTTATAGGCCTCGGCGCCATTAAAGACATGGTGGTTCAGCGCCAGCAGGGCCAGCACAAATGAGGTGCCGACGCCGAGAATGGTGACGCGATGCGCACCCTTGCGGCCGAGATAACCGCCAAAAAATCCGGCGATGATGGCACCGGCTAGAGAGGCCAGCGGTATAGCTAGATAGATCGATTCCATGCTACCCCTTCATCTCATTGAGTTGATCGACATTGATGCTGCGACGATTACGGAACAGCACCACCAGAATCGCCAGGCCAATGGCGGCTTCAGCGGCGGCTACGGTTAATATAAAGACGACGAATATCTGCCCGGCCGGGTCATTCAGGTAATGCGAGAAGGCGATGAAGTTGATATTAGCCGCCAGCAACATCAGCTCCACGCACATCAGCAAGACGATGACATTTTTTCGATTCAGGAAAATGCCGGCGATGCTGATCGCAAACAGAATTGCCGCCAGCGTCAGGTAACTTGACAGGGATACGCTAAGCATACTGATTACTCCTTCGCCTCGGCATCCATTTTCATAATCTTCAGGCGGTCGTTGCGTTTCACTTTCACCTGATTAGCCGGGGTCTGATATTTGGTAAATGGCCGGCGGCGCAGAGTCAGCGATATCGCCGCCACAATCGCCACCAGCAGAATCACCGCCGCAATTTCAAAGGGCAGCACATAGTCGGTATACAGGAGACGGCCCAGCTCTTTGGTGTTGCTGTAGTCGGCGCCATGACGTACTGACTGGCTCAAGGATTCATCGCCCAGAATATCCGGTCCGACCGCACCCACTATCCAGATCATCTGCGCCGCCAGCACCAGCGCCACCAGCGCGCCTATCGGCAAGTAACGCACAAAGCCGCTGCGCATCTGCTCGACATTTATATCCAGCATCATCACCACAAACAGGAACAGCACCATCACCGCGCCGACGTAAACCAGCACCAGTACGATGGCCAGAAATTCGGCTTCGAGCAAAATCCACAGTGCCGAACTGGCGAAGAACGCCAGCACCAGCAGCAACACCGAGTGCACCGGGTTACGCGCGGTAATCACCCCCAGTGCAGCCACGATCAGCATGGCGGCGAAGATATAAAAAATAAAATCAATAAAGCTCATAGTATGTGTATGCCTGTTTACTCAGTTCCGTTAACGGTATTTGGCGTCTGCCTGCCTGGCCGCCGCAATTTCGGGTTCATTTTTGTCGCCGATTTCCAGCAGCATTTCCTTGGTCATGATCTGAGCACCCCTTTCTTCAAAGTGATACTCAAAGATATGCGTCTCCACAATCGCATCCACCGGACAGGCCTCTTCGCAGAAACCGCAATAAATACATTTAAATAAATCAATATCGTAGCGGGTGGTTCGACGTGTGCCGTCCTCACGCTCCGCCACATCAATGGTAATCGCCAGCGCCGGACAGACCGCTTCGCACAGCTTGCAGGCGATGCAGCGCTCTTCGCCATTAGCGTAACGGCGCTGCGCATGCAGCCCGCGAAAGCGCGGCGACATAGGGGTCTTCTCTTCCGGATACTGCACGGTGATCTTGCGCGAAAACAGATGCCGCCCAGTCACTGACAGGCCCTTGAGCAGATCCCAAAGCGTGAAACTTTTAATAAAATGTGCGATCGCTTTCATCATTAGACTGCCCACGGACCCCACTGCATGACTGACATCACCGCTTCAACAAATATCCAGACGATGGTGACGGGAATAAACACTTTCCAGCCCAGACGCATGATCTGGTCGTAGCGGTAACGCGGGAAGGTGGCGCGAAACCAGAGGAAACAGAAGATAAAGAACGCGGTCTTGCCGAAGAACCAGAACATGCTGGTTTCCGCCAGCCAGCTACCCTGGGCAAAGGCGACATTTTCAAACGGTGATAACCAGCCGCCCAAAAACAACAGTGAGGTCAGCGCGGAAATCAGGATGATGTTGGCGTATTCCGCGAGGAAGAAGATGGCGAAAGCCATACCCGAGTATTCCACATGGAAACCGGCCACAATTTCAGATTCGCCTTCGGCGACATCGAAAGGTGCACGGTTGGTTTCAGCCACGCCCGAAATAAAGTAGACAAAAAACAGCGGCAGCAGGGGCCAGATAAACCAGCTGCCCATGCCCCCCGCCTGGCTTTCAACGATCGCGCTCAGGTTCAGACTGCCACTGGCCATCAAGACCCCCACCAGCGCAAAACCCATGGCGATTTCATAAGCCACAATTTGTGCGCCCGCACGCAGGGCGCTGAGAATGGCGTATTTGGAATTGGAGGCCCAGCCCGCAATAATCACCCCGTAGACGCCGACCGAGGTCAGGGCCAGCACGTACAGTAGCCCGGCATCAACCTCGGTTAATG
>JAQICG010000374.1 GCA_027858635.1 Gammaproteobacteria bacterium
TGATAATATCCGGTGCGGCAGCCGCCGCACCGGACGGTAAGTTACTTTTCAGCAAACACTGTTCCGCGTGTCACGGTACTCAAGGCGAAGGCGGCGTGGGTGTGCCCTTATCGTTGCCATCGTTTATCAACAGCGTCTCCGATGAATACCTGAAAAAAACCATACGCCACGGCCGACCGGGTCGGGTCATGCCCGCCTTCCCAAAATTGAGCGACGCGCAGGTTAAAATGATAACCGCACATATGCGTAGCTGGACTGACGTGCCCGCCGTCACATATGATCCAACCCCGGTAAAAGGTGACAAACAACATGGCAAGGTGCTGTTTGCACAGCACTGCGCGCAATGCCATGGTGAAGAAGGGGAAGGCGGTAAAGGCACCGGCGTCACCTTCTCCAGAAAACGCGATTTGCCTATTATTGCACCGGCATTGAATAACGCCGGCTTCCTGGCCTCCGCCAGCGACATGATGATCAAAAATACACTGCTTCACGGACGCGAAGGCACACCCATGGTCTCCATGCTGAAGGCGGGTCTGAGCGAAGCCGACATCAATGATGTTGTCAGTTATGTGCACGCCTTTGAGCAGGCCGCAACAGTCGATTCAGATTCTGAAATAGGCGACGCTACGATCGTGGTTGATTCGCCTTATGGGCTGGATCAGACCGTTGAATATCTCAAGCAGGCGATCGAAATGCAAAATTTCACCATGATCCGAACTGATTATCTGGATTTTGGTTTTGTGAAAGAGGGAAAGGAAAACAAAAAGCAGGTGGTATTGCACTTCTGTAACTTTAACTTCCTGTTTGAGGCGTTGAATATCGATCCGCGCGTCGGTCTGTTCTTGCCGTGCCGGGTGACGGTTATTGAACACGAAGGTAAGGTTCAGATGATGACCATCAACCCCATGCGTTTGAGTCGGCTGTTCAATAATGAAAACCTGGATGAAGCCTGTGAGGAAATGACCGAAGTATATGAAGCTATTCTGGAGGACGCATCGTTATGAAAATCTTTCTGAAAAGTCTTTGTCTACTGGGTCTTCTCATCAGCAGCCACAGCTTCGCCTCCGATCTGATTATGGCTCGCACTACCGCCCCGTTCTCAGAAGCGATGACCAATCTGCAGGTATCGCTCAGAGAGCATGGCTACACCGTCGTTCGTGTACAGCGCATTGATATTGGTTTGACCGGCATGGGTTATGAGACCGATAAATACCGCATCGTGTTTGTCGGCAAGGCGGATGAAATAAAATACATCATCAACAAATATCCACAAATGATCCCCTACATGCCGCCCAAAGTTGCCATCTTTGCAGAAGGCAGGGACACCCTGCTGGTGACAGCTAGTCCTCTGTTATTTGCCCAAATGGTGGATGAGCAGGACCGGCTTATTTTTGAACGCTGGGAGAGCGACGTGCATTCGGTATTTAGTGATTTGAGGGGTGCGGAATAGAGGCAGGCTGCGAAAATAAGATAAAGAAAGAGTTTCATGGTTATTCATATAAATATGATTTTATAAATGAGGGCAGCTTGCTCAGCTCTTTATCAGTATTTTATGACGTCTGGACAAGAGTAGCTTAACTAAGAAAGTTAAAACAGCCTATTATCCGGCTTCTAATCCCTTGCCAAACAACGCCCATTTTGCTACTGTTCGCAGCCCTTAGGCGCGTAGCTCAGTTGGTTAGAGCGCTTCCTTGACATGGAAGAGGTCGGTGGTTCGAATCCACTCGTGCCTACCAATTCTGAAGCACCTCAAAACGGTGCTTTTTTGTAGTTTAAATATTTACATAACAAGCGACCTCTCGTAAGGGTCGCCACTGGAGATAAACATGCCTGTTATTACCCTTCCTGATGGCTCACAACGCTCATTTGATTTTGCCGTAACCGTGATGGACGTCGCCAGAGATATCGGCCCCGGTCTGGCGGGAGCCACTCTGGCGGGGCGGGTGAATGGTGAGCTGGTTGACGCTTCTTATCCGATTGAGTTCGATGCCGGAGTGGCCATTATTACCGGCAAGAGTGAAGAGGCGCTGGAGCTGATGCGCCACGATGCCGCGCACGTGATGGCGCAGGCGGTGCAGGAGCTGTATCCTGATACCCAGGTGACGATCGGGCCGGCGATAGAAAACGGTTTTTATTACGACTTCGCTCGTGACGAGCCCTTTCACGAAGATGACCTGAAGAAAATCGAGCAGCGCATGCACGAAATCGTGAAACGCGATCTGCCCATTGAGCGTGACGTCATCGATCGGGAAGAGGCGATTCGGGTATTTGGTGAGCTGGGTGAAAAATACAAAGTCGAGATCATCGAAGATATTATTCCAGAAGGCGAAGAGGTCACCATCTACCGTCAGGGCGAGTGGTTTGATGTCTGTCGCGGGCCGCATTTGCCCAGTACCGGCAAGCTGGGCAAAGGTTTCAAGCTGATGAAGCTGGCCGGGGCTTACTGGCGCGGCGACTCCAACAACAAGATGTTGCAGCGGATTTACGGCACTGCCTGGCCGGACAAGAAGCAGCTTAGTCAATATCTGCATCAGCTGGAAGAGGCGGAGAAGCGTGATCACCGCAAACTGGGCAAGCGTCTGGGTCTGTTCCATTCCCAGGAAGAGGCACCGGGTATGGTGTTCTGGCACGACAAGGGCTGGTCTATCTATCTGGAAGTGCAGAACTACATTCGCCAGAAACTGCGCCAGAATGATTATCAGGAGATCCACACACCACAGATCGTCGATCGCAGCCTGTGGGAAAAATCCGGCCACTGGGACAAGTTCGGCGACATGATGTTCACCACCCATTCAGAGCATCGCGATTATGCGGTTAAGCCGATGAACTGCCCCTGTCATATTCTGGTGTTCAATCAGGGTCTGAAGAGTTACCGTGATCTGCCCCTGCGTCTGGCTGAATTCGGCTCCTGTCACCGCAATGAGCCATCCGGCACACTGCATGGCCTGATGCGGGTGCGAAATTTTGTGCAGGACGATGCGCACATTTTCTGCACCGAAGATCAGGTGCAGGACGAAGTGTCGGCATTTATCGATCTGGTGTACGAGGTTTATGCCGATTTCGGCTTTACTGAAATTCTGGTGGCGCTGTCCACGCGTCCCGAGCAGCGTGTCGGTGACGACGCCGCCTGGGATAAGGCCGAAACAGCGCTGGAAGAGGCGCTCAATAATAAGGGGCTGGAATGGAAGCTACAGCCGGGCGAAGGCGCTTTCTACGGGCCGAAAATCGAATTTGTGTTGAAAGATTGCCTGGGTCGGCAGTGGCAGTGCGGCACCATGCAGGTTGATTTCTCCATGCCGGGGCGTCTGGATGCGCAGTATGTCGCCGATGACGATACCCGGCAGGTGCCGGTGATGTTGCATCGGGCCATTTTGGGTTCCATGGAGCGATTTATCGGTATTTTGATCGAAGAGCACGAGGGTAAATTCCCGCTCTGGCTGGCGCCGATTCAGGCCGTAATTATGAACATTACCGACAACCAGGCCGATTTTGCCCAAAAAATACAACAAATGCTTGCTGAACAAGGATTTAAAGTCGAATTAGACTTGAGAAATGAGAAGATCGGCTTTAAAATCCGCGAGCACACATTGCAGCGAGTTCCCTATATGCTGGTGATCGGCGATAAGGAACTTGAAAATAACACGGTAACCGTACGCACGCGTAGCGGCGAGGATCTGGGCTCAATGTCTATTGCAGACTTGATTAGCCGATTCTCCGCCGAAATCGCGCGCCGCGGTTCTGCCGTTTTGGAGGAATAAAAGATCGCTTCGCCTAAAAAGACACTATTAAATGAGAACATCACTTACCCGCAAGTCAGGGTGATTGATAAAGATGGCGAGCAGCTGGGGATACTCAGCAGCGCAGAGGCCCTGGCTAAAGCCCAGGAGGCCGGTCTGGATCTGGTCGAAGTTTCTCCAAATGCGGAGCCCCCCGTATGCCGCATTTTGGATTTTGGCACCTTTCGTTTTGAAAACAGCAAGCAGAAACAGGGCGCGAAGAAAAAGCAGAAGAAGACCCAGGTCAAGGAGATCAAGTTTAGACCCAGAACGGAAATTGGCGATTACAACGTTAAATTGAACAGATTGCGCAAGTTCCTTGAAGAAGGGGACAAGACCAAGGTCACCATGCGCTTTCGGGGTCGGGAATGTGCGCATCAGGAGCTGGTTATGATTCTGCTGAAGCGAGTCATGGCTGATCTTGAAGACATTGCGAATGTTGAATCAATGCCCAATATGGAAGGCCGACAGATGGTTATGCTGTTGGGCCCGAAAAAGACCAAATAAGCAGTAAAAATAGTAAGTAGTAAAAGCAGTAAGTAGTAAAAAGCAGTAAACGAGTAAGCCGGTTACAAGTTTCAGGATGAACACCGAGCCTATTTTGAAGAGTAATTAAATTGGAGATGGCATCATGCCTAAGATGAAAACAAACCGCGGCGCTGCAAAACGCTTCAGCCGCACCGGTTCCGGTCAGTTAAAACGCGCGCAATCACACCGCCGCCACATTCTGACCAAGAAAAGTACTAAACGTAAACGTCACTTGCGTGACGCGGCCACCGTGCATAAAAACGATGTCAAAATGATCAATCGTATGATGCCTTACGTTTAACTGCTGAAAAGATAACCGGAGAATATAGAAATGCCAAGAGTAAAAAGAGGCGTACAGGCCAGAGCCAAGCATAAGAAGATTTTAGCCAAAGCGAAGGGTTATTATGGTGCGCGGAGTCGAGTTTATCGTGTTGCCAATCAGGCTGTTATTAAAGCGGGTCAATATGCTTACCGTGACCGCCGGGTTAAAAAACGCACTTTCCGTTCATTGTGGATCGTACGTATTAATGCCGCAGCACGTGAATGTGGGATGTCATATAGCCGTTTAATGAATGGTTTGAGCAAAGCTGAAATCGAAATCGATCGTAAAGTGCTGGCTGATTTAGCCGTTCACGATATGGTAGCGTTTGGCGCGCTCGCTGAAAAAGCGAAGCAAGCCCTGGCTGCTTAAATACTGATTACGACGGCGGCAGACGTAAAGCCTGCAATCGGTATTTCGATTTACGAAGGGGGACGTCTGATTCCCCCTTTTTTTGTTTTTTATTTTCAAGAATTCCGCAGTATTTTTTCTAAGTAGATGAAAAATAGACAGCTTTCGTCTACGCTTTAGCTGGAAAATGCTCAAAAAAGACAATGCTTGCTGCGTGGCGACATAATTAAGACAGGAGAATTACGTGGATTTGCCAAAGTTGATCGCTGATGCGCAGGCAGAAATTGTAGCGGCAGATAATCTGGATGCACTGGATCTGATCCGGGTGCGCTATCTGGGTAAGACCGGTGCACTGACTGCCTTATTGAAGGCACTGGGCAGCCTGCCTGCGAGCGAGCGTAAAGCTGCCGGCCAGGAGATCAATACCGCCAAGCAGAATCTGCAACAATCCATAGAAGCACACAAAGCCTCGCTCGAGCAGGCGCAGTTGCAGGCCAGACTTGTGAATGAATGTGTGGATGTGACTTTGCCGGGAAGAGGCCAGCGCAATGGTGGCTTGCACCCGGTTACGCGCACCATGCAGCGTATCGAAAGTCTGTTTTCACAGCTTGGCTTCCGCGTGGAAGAGGGGCCGGAGATCGAAGATGACTTCCATAATTTTGAGGCGCTCAATATTCCCGAGCATCATCCTGCCCGTGCCATGCACGACACTTTCTATTTCGACGCCAACACCCTGCTACGAACCCACACCTCTCCAGTTCAGGTTCGCCATATGGAAAAAGAGCAGCCACCATTACGCATCATTGCGCCGGGGCGCGTCTATCGTTGTGATTCGGATTTAACGCATACGCCGATGTTTCATCAGATCGAAGGCTTGCTGGTCGACGAAAATGTCAGCTTTGCGGATCTGATGGGAACCCTGTCAGATTTCCTCAAGCTGTTTTTTGAAAACGAAGATTTAAAGACCCGCTTCCGCCCCTCCTATTTCCCGTTCACCGAACCGTCGTCGGAAGTGGATATCCAGTGCGTGATGTGTGCCGGCGAAGGCTGTCGCGTATGCGGCCACACCGGCTGGCTGGAGGTGCTGGGCTGCGGCATGGTGCACCCCAAAGTTTTTGAATCGGTGAATATCGATAACGAAAAATTCACCGGTTACGCCTTTGGCATGGGGGTCGAACGTCTGGCCATGTTGCGTTATGGCGTAAATGATCTCCGCCTGTTTTTTGAAAATGATATTAAATTTTTACAGCAGTTCGCTTAGGAGTTGATGCATGAAAATTAGCGAACAGTGGCTAAGAACCTGGGTGAATCCGGCTATCTCTACTGAAGAGATATGCCAGCAGTTAACCATGGCCGGTCTGGAAGTTGAAGGCGTGGAGCCGGTCGCCGGTGCCTTTAACAATGTGGTGGTGGCGCGCGTGGTCTCGCTGGAAAAACATCCCGATGCCGACAAGCTGAATGTCTGTCAGGTCACAGATGGTAGCGAAACCCTGCAAATTGTTTGCGGTGCGGCCAATGTGCGCACCGGTCTGATTGTACCGCTGGCAAAAATCGGCGCCGTACTGCCCGGAGACTTCAGGATTAAACCGGCCAAATTGCGTGGCGTGGAATCGTCCGGCATGCTCTGTTCTGAAAAAGAGCTGGGTTTGGCTGCGCAGGCAGAGGGGTTGATGGAGCTGCCGGATGATGCGCCCGTTGGCTCAGATGTACGCGAATACCTTGGTCTGGACGATCACTGCATTGAGATTGACCTCACTCCCAACCGTGGCGACTGCCTGAGCGTTGCCGGTGTGGCGCGCGAGCTGGCAGCGTTGAATCAATGCCCGATGACTGCCGTCGACTGCGAGCCGGTAACCGCCAATAACGACGCGACTTTCCCGGTCGAAATTATCGCCACCGAAGCGTGTAGCCATTATGTGGGGCGGGTGATTACCGGCATTAATTGCGCCGCCAAAACACCGATATGGATGCTTGAGCGCCTGCGGCGTTCGGGCATTCGCGGGCTGGGCCCGGTGGTGGATATCACCAATTACGTCATGCTCGAACTGGGCCAGCCCATGCA
>JAQICG010000022.1 GCA_027858635.1 Gammaproteobacteria bacterium
ACTGGTAACGGAGTTTGGTGATAACTGAAACATTCAGTGTTGAAGGTAAGGAGAGATTCTCGCCTTCGATCATTGGCTGTGCGCCCTGCATGGTGTAACCATCGGCGCGAAAACTACGGCCAATAGAGTTAAGTGCGGGAAAACTTTGATAATGACAGCCCATGCAAGGCATGCTTGTCTGTCGTGAAAACGCCGGCACGGCATCGGCGGTTTTCGAAATTAGAAAAGTGGAAAATATAATGCTCAGGCTGGCGAGATAAAAGCTCGCGGTTTTTATGTGTCGCATGGCTATTCTTCCTCGTTTTTGAGTGACTTATTGTTTTTCTTGATCCCTGAATGTATTGTTTTTATTATTCCTTTTGTGCATTTACACACTAAAGCGAATGATAATCATCAGTGTGCGAGCATCGTTTTCCGGGTGAAAATATTGCGACCTATCAGGAATGATTGTTAATCGGTGCTGTTTTATTTCATGCTTGTTTACGCTTCAGCCGCATCGATTCTGTATAAAAGGTTATGTGAATATGGTGAATCACGGTGTGAAAAACGCGGGGCGTGAAGCTGTATCAAATATTCAGTTCAGGCTAAGCGCATGAGTCCGGCTTTGCATTGACGATGATGATGCGGAAATATTTTTTCCAGTTTTCTATGAGGGCCGCCGGCAGAACTTCACGCTGCGGAAACAGGGTAATGAAATTCAATATCCATCCTCGAAACCTCCCTTTAAGGCCGGCTCTCGGCTAAACTGTTGGCATGCGAGAAGCGGTCGTTTTAGTACATGGTATCTGGATGAATGGTCTGGAGTTCTGGCGCTTGCGTCGGAAGCTGGAGCGCGCTGGTTATGAGTGTCATGTTTTTAAATATCATGAGCGCAGGCGGCCTCTGGCAGAAATCGCCACCCGTCTGCATGAATTCCTCGCCACGATTGATGCGCCAGTGGTGCATTTTGTCGGTCACAGCCTGGGCGGCCTCGTGCTGCTGCATCTATTCAATCAATACCCCTTCACGACCAAAGGCCGCATCGTCTTGCTGGCGAGTCCGGTCAACGGCAGTGCAGTGGCGAAGCGTCTGGCCAGCACGCGATTGAGCCGCTGGTTGCTGGGGCAGAGCATGGAACAAGGGTTGGACGGTGATGCACCAGCGTGGAAGGGGTGGCAGGATATTGGTATTATTTCAGGCACCTTCCCGATGGGGCTTGGACTGATTGTCGGCGGACCGGCGGATCTGCCGCACGACGGCACGGTGTCGGTGGAGGAGACCCTGCTCCGGGGCGTTACTGATGCGCTACTGCTGCCGGTGAGCCATTTCGGTATATTATTCTCCTCAGAGGTGGCGGAGCAGGTCATCACCTTTTTGCGCGCCGGCAAGTTCGATGAGGATACGGTGACGCCGCTACCCGATTCCAGTTTTTATAAATCGGAGCCGGTCGGTTCGGGATGAATGCCAGCCGGCGCTCTTTATCAGATCATCAATGCGGTACTCAATGTTAGACTGCCTGCTGGATTGAAAGGGTGTGATGGTAAGAGGTTTTTATGGCAGGGCACAGTAAATTTGCGAACATCAAGCATCGCAAGGCGGCGCAGGACAAGAAGCGCGGCAAGATTTTTACCAAGTTGATCCGGGAGATTACCGTCGCCGCCAAAATCAGCGGTGATATCGCCGCCAATCCTCGATTACGGCTGGCGGTGGACAAGGCGCTGGCGGCGAATATGACCCGCGATACCATCGAGCGCGCCATCAAGCGCGGTGCCGGTGGCGATGAGGATGTGGTTTATGAGGAGATTCGCTACGAGGGCTACGGCCCGGCCGGTGTCGCGGTGATGGTGGATTGCATGACCGATAACCGCAACCGCACCGTTTCCGAGGTGCGCCATGCTTTCACCCGGACGGGGGGCAACCTGGGCACTGACGGATCGGTCGCCTTTATGTTTACCCGCATGGGTCTGCTCAGCTATCCGCCGGGCAGCGACGAAGACGCGATTATGGAAGCGGCGCTGGAGGCGGGAGCCGAAGACGTGGCCAGCGCGGATGACGGTGGTATCGAAGTGGCGACGGCTTTTGAAGATTTTCTCGCGGTGAAAGAGGCAATGATCACGGCCGGGTTTGTGCCGGAGCAGGCGCAGGTCATTGAAAAGCCGGCGACCACGATCGATGTCGCTTTTGAGGATGCCGAGAAAATCATGCATCTGATCGATGCCCTGGAAGATCTGGATGATGTGCAGGAGGTGTATACCAATGCCGATTTTTCCGATGAGGTCATGGCGCAGTTCTCACAGTGACTTTTCGCTCAATGCTCGCGTTGCATCTCCCGGTCATAAAACTTCATTACGAAGTATGGATTAAGCCTTGAAAACAAAAATACGCATCATCGGCATCGATCCCGGTTCCCGCATTACCGGTTACGGCGTTCTCGACACCGACGGTTTCCGCCACAGTTATGTGGCCAGTGGTCACATAATCATCAAGGGCGATGCGCTGCCGCAACGACTGGGCATCATTTTTCAGGAGGTGGCGGCGGTGATTGCAGAGTGGCAGCCTGGGTCGATGGCGATCGAGCAGGTGTTTATGAGCCGCAATGCCGATTCGGCGCTCAAGCTGGGACAGGCCAGAGGCGCGGCCATCTGCGCCGGGGTGCAGGCCGCACTCAGCGTGGACGAATACGCCGCGCGGGTCATTAAGCAATCGGTGGTCGGTACCGGCGCCGCGGATAAGCAGCAGATACAGATGATGATGCAGAAACTATTAGGTCTGGAACAGAAACTACAGAGCGATGAGGCCGATGCGTTGGCGATAGCCATGTGTCATGCCAACCATGCGCATGTCAGGTCGGTTGGCATTGTGCGCGGTTCGCGCCGGGGGCGCTGGGTATGATCGGTCGCCTGAGCGGTGTTTTACTGGAGAAAAAACCGCCGCAGCTGCTGGTGGATGTGCAGGGCGTGGGTTACGAGCTGGAAGCGCCGATGTCGACCTTTTATCAGCTGCCCGCTAGCGGTGAGGCGGTGACTCTGCATACCCATATGGTGGTGCGTGAAGATGCCCAGCTGCTGTATGGCTTTTACAGCCAGTCGGAGCGGCAGCTATTCAGGGACCTGATCAAAACCAGCGGCGTCGGCCCCAAACTGGCGCTGACCATTCTCTCCGGGGTGACGGCGGAAGAGTTCACCCGTTGCGTCATGGAAAATGATGCCAAGGCCTTGACCGCCCTGCCGGGCGTGGGTAAGAAGACTGCGGAGCGTCTGATTGTGGAGTTACACGACCGGCTGGCGAAGAACGCGACCGTCGTCTTGCCGGGCAGTGGCTCCATTGCCGGGCTGAAAGTCGAGGCTGGTCCGGTCAGCGATGCGGTGAGCGCACTGATATCACTGGGTTACAAGGCGCAAGAGGCTAGCCAGATGGTTCGCGCCACCGAGGCCGAGGGGCTGAGTACCGAGGAGATTATTAAAATAGCGCTGAAAAGCACGATGAGAGCTTAAATATGGCAGAGGAACGCATTATCGACGCCGAGCAAGCGGATGAGGAGGTCGTGATTGATCGCGCGATTCGTCCCCAGCTGCTCAAGGATTACCGCGGCCAGCCCGGCATCACCGAGCAGCTGGAGATTTTTATTCCGGCCGCGCGCGGGCGTAGCGAAGCGCTGGATCATCTGCTGTTTTTCGGCCCGCCGGGTCTGGGTAAGACCACGCTGGCGCACATTGTCGCCAACGAAATGAAGGCGAACCTGCACTCCACCTCTGGCCCGGTGCTGGAGCGCCCCGGCGATCTGGCGGCGCTGCTTACCAATCTGGAGCCGCACGATGTTCTGTTTATCGATGAAATTCATCGTCTCAGTCCGGTGGTGGAAGAGATTCTGTACCCGGCGATGGAAGACCATCAGCTCGACATCATGATTGGTGAAGGCCCCGGCGCGCGATCCATCAAACTCGATCTGCCGCCCTTCACCCTGGTGGGCGCGACCACCCGCGCCGGTTCGCTGACCTCGCCGCTGCGCGACCGTTTCGGCATTGTGCTGCGCCTGGATTTCTATTCGGTGCCGGATCTGACCCACATCGTGCAGCGCACCGCCGGCATTCTGAAT
>JAQICG010000155.1 GCA_027858635.1 Gammaproteobacteria bacterium
ACAGCATTATGTGAACACGCCGGCGTCAGGCTGATGTTCAACCTGCCTGATGAGCTGCAACAGCTTATCAACCCTTCTTGTCTGCACCTGAACAGCCGGAAGTTACAGCAGTACAGGCAAAGGCCGGATTGCGACTGTCTTTCAGTCTCCTGCCACACCGTGCAGGAGATGCTCGACGCCGCGGCGCTGGGCGTCGATTTCATGGTGGTCTCGCCGGTGCAGGCGACGGCGACCCATCCCGAGATAAGGCCACTGGGCTGGGAAAAATTTGCCGCCATGACCGCTCAGGTCAGTGTGCCGGTTTATGCGCTGGGCGGTGTATGTCGAGATGATACGGAAAAAGCCTGGTCGGCAGGAGCGCAGGGCATTGCCGCGATAGGCGCTTTGTGGAATCTGGAATAAGACTCCGAATCGCTTTAGAGACCCTGAAAACAAAGCAGTAAGTTTCTAAATGGTACACATATTAAGCTTGAAACTTACATTCTCAGAGCATTGCTCAGGGCGGTTAGCAGGATCCCTGTTACTCATGAAGCGGATGGAAAAACGCTGTTTACCGGCACTAATCTCAGGGTAGCAATCACTGTCGGAGGGAATGCTTATTCGAAGTAGCTGAATAGTCTGATTGCCGGGGATGGATTGCTGAAAAAAACCGTTGATGGCGGTCTCTTCGCTGTCTTCGACACTGTGACGCAATACATCCAGAATCAGATGGATGGACTGGTCAAGCACGTTAAAAGGCTGGAACCATTGCTGAAGATGGCTTTTGCGGATCTGCTCGGGCTGGCTTTGCCAGTGCTGATAGGCCGGCAGGTCAAAATCACAGAGACAGCCCGGGATTGAGCTTTTCTGTCGCATGGTCAACAGCAGTTCAACGGCCTGTGTGTTTTTGCCCAGTTGCCCCTGAATTGCCTGTAGCTCTGCGATTAATTTTTTCTGTTTATTAAGCAATGAGTCAAGCTGATGCTGGTCGATGTGCGAGCGTGACGACAGGCGCTCCAGGCGGGCGTTTTGCCGTTCCAGTTCTTTCAGAGTCTCCAGTTTAATGTCCGAACGGGTGGTGACGGCAATCAGTTCATTGATTGAATTGATGGCAATGGCGTGATTCCAGGTGCTGCCCTGCCTTAAATGAAATTCATACTGCCGGAACAGTTTTTCCAGGCGCAGGAAAGTACGAATGCGTTCGTTGATGGGTTGTTCGTATGTATTTAACTCGGTCACGGTATATGTCTTGTCTCAGAACAGTAGGCGATTCTGTCACATATTCGCGCATACGCAAAACAGTTGGGAAAATTTCAGTCTGCCATGGCTAAATATTGCTGATGCAGCCGGTCAACGGCGTTACGCAAGTCCTCAAGACTGCCATTATTATAAATAACATCATCAGCGCATTGCAGGCGACGGTCGCGTTCGACCTGCTGGCGCATAATGGCTCTGATTTGTTGTTCGGAGCGGTCATCGCGCTGCCGGGTTCGCTGGATTCTTATTTCGTCATCGGCATCGACGACAAGAATCCGGTCAATCAGATCGGTGAAACCGGTCTCCAGCAGCAGGGGAATGCTCAGAATGATGTAAGCATCGTGTTTAGCCCGCTCAACCTCCTGTAACATGCGCTGCCTGATTCTGGGATGAAGCATGTTTTCCAGGGCGGCTTTTTTATCCGGGTTGGAAAAGATATGCCGGGCTATCTTCTTTCTATCGAGCTCGCCCTCGGCATTGATAAATTCATCGCCCAGTAGTTGTCTGATGGCCCTGAAACTGTCACTGCCCGAGCGGGTCAACTGGTGTGATATCTGATCGGCGTCGATGACGGTCACGCCCAGTTCAGAGAAGAGTTCAGCAACGGTTGATTTGCCGCTGCCGATGCCGCCGGTCAGGCCGATCTTCAGCATTATTGAAGGGAGGAGAGATAAAGCCGGTTAATGTCATGGCCCCACATCAGCGCGATCCAGCCCGCCACAGCCAGATAGGGACCGAAAGGAGTAGGCTGAAGCCGCTTGGTGACACCGGTTATCAGCATGGCAATGCCAGTGACGGCGCCCACCACCGACGAGAGCAGAATGATCTGCGGCAGCAGTTCCCAGCCCAGCCAGGCACCCAGAGCGGCCAATAGCTTGAAGTCGCCGAAGCCCATGCCTTCCTTGCCGGTGACGATTTTGAACAGCTGATATACCACCCAGAGAATCATGTAGCCGAGCATGGCACCGATCAGGCTGGACTGAATATCGGCAAACACGCCGAAAAAGGAGATCAGCAGCCCAAGCCAGAGCAGCGGCAGGGTAAGGTCATCGGGCAGCAACTGCGTGTCGTAATCGATCACGGTCAGCGCAATCAGTGTCCAGGTCAGAATTAAGCCAAACAGCGTTTCCAGACTGACGCCAAACTGTAATGCCACCGCCGCTGATAACAGGCCAG
>JAQICG010000442.1 GCA_027858635.1 Gammaproteobacteria bacterium
CTGTTTGCAGAATTTATCTTATCCCGTACCGATGTAAGTGGCTTGAGATTGGTGGCCGGCGCAGCAGTAACCGCAGATGGCTTACCATTACCCACACCGACAGCATTCGCAACACCGGCAGCGCCGACAATTTTCTTACCGAGATTTTTCTTACCAGCGTTTAATAATTCTTGCCATCCCATGATAATTCTCCTTTATACGAATGTCGATGATGCGGTAGATGCTATACCTGTGACTGATGACAGCGCACCGCTTGCAACCTGTCCGTAAATATTAGCTGCTGAAACTGTGGCGTCCACCTTTTCTTGTATCCCCTTGTGGAAATCTCCATGTATAAATTCACGCCACCACTCGCCGTGTTTCATATTAGCGATGTTGCTGTTCTGAACAATTTCATCCCTGGATAAACGCGCGCTGTATAAATTAGATGTAGCGTTCATCATATTCGCTTTCGCATTGGAGTCGATCCCTGCTATATCAACAGCGAGTCCGGGCGCCGACATGATTGCCCTGATATAATCACCGGCTGCAGTCATTGCTGAGAACCGCGCATCAATCGCCTTACCGACTGCAAATTTAATATTCTCTATTTCAATCTCAGCCTGCTTCAACCCGATGTTTGTGGATGCAATACCGTTCGTCTCGTTCTGCTTGTACCATACTTCACGGATCTGAGCGTTTCTCGCCCCGGCAGGAAGCACCTCACCTTTAGCAGCAAACCCAGATTTAATCTGATTCTCTACGCGCCGCCCTTCGGTTATGATCCTGTCCCGGCTCCGTTGCCATATCTGGTCTTCAATGTCGGAGGGGATACCCGTACCGCCGTTCGTGATCGTGTTTATTAGCCAGTTATTAGCATCATCGAAAGCGTCGGCGGCAAGGGGGTAATATTCTGCGAAGAATCCGGCCAACTCATTTTTAAGTATCCCGGTTAGTTTTTCAAGTTGCACATCGTAGGTAAACAACCCATCTTTAAGGTCACTGATGATCGGTTCGACGGCATTTATCGACCAGTCGCCGCCCGTCCCACCACTACTTGAAATTGATCTACCGTTTACCAATCGAAGAACATTGTCGGCTGCGTTCGAAGCATCTAATGACGCATTATTTGCTAACGATACCGCGCCATCAATTATTTCTGCTGGTGTGCTCATTATCTTTGTCTCCTGTTAAGCTCGACTGGTTGAAAGTCAACGGTTGCAAGAACGAAATCAGCACCATCTTTATTCATGATTGTCCAGTTCCAAAAATTACCATACAGGCGTTTCCCGGTAAGGACTTCATGGTTCTTTACGTCCGTGCTAAACTCTCTCGTTTTATATAATACTGTCGTGCCATCAGCATCGGCTTTAAGATACATCGTATCGTCGGACCCGACACCGATCCAAACCTTGTGGATTTTCTTAATTTTATCTGAGCCGTAATTCGACCGGCCGATTTCAAGCAACGCTGAAATATCAGCTCCGGCATCAGTGTCGCCGGTCAGTTTATAAATACCATCATCCGCTATACCATGTCCAGCTCCAGCATGATTAAACAGATGCGTGAAACCATAATCCTCATACTGGCTGGATGCCATGGTTTCCATATTCACGACCCACACCCGGCTGCTATCGTTCAGGGATGGCGCGGTTACGCCATTCACTACAGTCTGCCCGATATTAAACGCGCTCGAAGCTATAAACGACATGACCTCAGCGCTGAACTCGCCAATCACAGAGAATTGCGATGAGCCGTTGATTGCGCTGATGATCGATTGGATATACTCTTTAGTGCCTGCGATGGTGTCCGAGAGCTGCCCGGCGCTGTTAAAGACGACGATTGCGTCCATAGTGGGATTAATGCCTGGACTCAGCATGAGGGCGTTAGAAAATAGATATGCGACATTGCGAAGACCGTAAACGCCGATAGACGTAAAGGCTGGCATACCTACTGATCCCGACCCATAACCGCCCACACCACCCATTGATGACATCGCAGCAATAGATACTGAGCCATCGCCAGGAGCACTCTTGGTTATTATCCCAGAGGAAACCATGACTGGCATATTTCCGTATGCGAAAACAAGGGCAGTGACTGTATACGCCTCCTCTTCACCCTGCGAGAACATCGGCTGCATTGCTGCGTTGCCGAACCCAGAACCAGACGATATTACCCCGCCAACAGATGTAAGCGCAGGCAAATCAGACGATGCGCCATATAGTGACCGCCCTGAAGTATAAAGAGTTGATGAGGCAGATAGCGTCGCTGCTCCAAGCACAGAACTCTTGGCCGTGAGGGTAGATCCGGCTGAAAGAGACGCCGCATAGTTTGCCGTTGTCAGCGATGAAGACCCTGATAGTAAAACAGTTTGGCCAGCGTATGCTGTTAAGCTACTCGTTGCTTGCATTAAGCCGCTCCATATTGTATTTTGCCAGCGCTTACGGCTGTCGAAGTCAGAGAGTCGCCGCCACTATACAAAAAGGCATTAACGAATAACGGCAACCCTGGAAACGCTATGTCCACCGTGCTTTCATAGACGATATTATCTGTTTCTGTTATTAAAAAATAAACAATGACATTATCAGAACGCCTAAATAATCTTATCTCAGTTACTGGCTTAGGTCGCGACATAAGCGTGGTTTTCACCACACCGTTCTCAATTACCTTCACGCCACCTGGATCAATGACAAGAGCATGTTTAAGCCTCTTAAAATCCCTATGGTTGACTTCACTCTTTGACCCGATACCTACTATTGCCCCAGCTACACCACCAGCCACGGAGAAGGATAGGTACGCTCCAACTGCTATTTGCTCCGCTGAGTGCGACCACGTATTCCAGTTGCTGTTGAGATATGTTTTTATCTGGGTTGGCGTTGGCGGGATAGCGGGGATGGATGGTCTTGCTGGCACAGCCGGGACCCAAACCTCAACTTGTTTTGTTGTGTAATGTGGAACGGTAATAAAAGTCCTGAGAAGTACCCGGACATCGACAAGCATCTCCCCGTAATGTTGGTAACAACTTCCCCTGACTATCTCGTTCCTAAGTGTCGGTGCACTGCAATATACAGTTAAGTAAGATATTGTCGCAGGGCCATCTGATACCACATATTCGATAACAGTCTCAGTCTTTGTTATGTAATGACCTGGAATAGCAATCTGCCCTGGGTCGCCGGGGCTTCCGGGGTTGCCGGGGATGACGGTGGTCGTTATGTCTTTTCTTAATGAGCTCAAGGATTCGCCAAGTACATATTGTAAGGGCTAATAGGATGTTGGGGAGTAGAGGCTGGCAGCGACGGATAGTTATTCATGGCTCCAACAAAAGGGCCATCTCCAAAAAGGCACATATCCCATTCCATTGCTGTCCCGTCGTCTACAGTATCAATCGATCCTAAAAGTACCCACTGGTTAGATTCTGAAGCATCTTTAAAGCCAAGAAACGCGAGATTAAACACGACAATTTCATTTACTATTGATTTTACAACACCTAAGACGTTAATGCTCGTCGAAGTAGCATTAATTATTCTCGTCTTGAGTAGGGTGTAGTCAGGGCCTGGCATTGGGATCTCTGCCCATAACGAGAAAGGAGATCCCCTGAAGATGTTCTCGACCTTCCTGTTAAGCCCCCCTTCCTCTACAGATTCACATACGCACATATAAATATGGTCGCCCGTGTCGCTGTCCTGACCTGAATACGTTACGAGTGGCCTGAGCCCTTCTGTGTTGAGAACGACAGCCGGGACAGACACCACAACAAAATCATAGGGGGTGAACGTGAAGGTCGGCACCACGGCTGGGGAGACAGCTGGGGTTGCTTCTACATAAGAACTTCCGCTCTCATCGCAAAGATATACCCCGTTTGGTGTAAACTTAATGAAGCCATGTTCTCTGGACCATGAATATATAATGCCGTCATGGTCGTGGAACATGCACGAGTCAAATGGGATGTCGCAGCTTCTATTTGGGTAGGGGAGCATTTGCCTTACCGATCTTTCTGTCTGGAAATCAGAGACTGTTGTCTGGTCATGGTAAATAAAATATAAGGCCAGTCCTTCTATTTGGCTGCTTGTTATGTATGTCGGTGCAACCGTGTCATCATCGCAATTAAAGAAGGTAAAGAAATTCTCGTATTCATTGCATAGCGATTCACTACCAGAGCAACCGTCCAAGAGATACCACCCTCCTGCTTGAATATGGATAAAGAGAATCGCATCCTTTGTGGCCGGGCTTGAAAAAGCATACTGCCCGTCTGAATACATCTGCCCAGGCAAAAGATTCTCGTATCCTCTCAGCGTCGCCAGGGCTGGTTCAGGGATGCCGGAAAACACTCGGCTGATCTTCAACAGATCGTATTCATAGCCCGTCGTTGACATTTTCCAATATTGTCCCAGCGACAACTCACCAGAAAACTCTGTTAATCCTTCACTGGCTATTATGGCGCGCTTGCTGAATGTCGGCCCTGTTGCTCCAGGCTCTCCAGGTGGGAGATTGAATATCGTATTGAGGGTATATCTCATCTTCTTGGCTTCAAAGTTGTAAAACCCATTCACGAAGCTTGGAGTCTGTTCAGCGCTTTGGCTGAGTACGGCGTATCTTGTGTCTTGTTTTCCTGATTGCGTGAAGAAATTGAGCAGCAGCTCTGCCTTGCCGTGGCAGGAATGGCCGTAAACTTCGCTGGCAGTATCTGCCACCATGGACGATGATATGAAGAATGCTTCGCCATTAAACGCCGGGGTGAGTACCGGGGAAGATGGCGTGTTCAGGCTCGTTCCTAAAAGACCATCAAAATAATCTGGGTTCGGCCGGGGGTTGTCAATGTCCGGGGAAACGTAAGGGTAGCCGTAAGGGCTGCTAATCTGCGAGTGTTCGCTTATCTCGTTGCCCGCTGCCCCACTTCTCCAAAAACTCACGCTTACTCCCGTGGTGTCAACAGCAGCCGAATAAAAATCAGTGCTGGGCATGAACTGGTTTGTCCAATTCTCTGCCATTGATATCTTTATCCCCGACAGCTTTGAGCATGAAACGATCGCGCCCATCGGGGCCTTAATCATCACAGAGTCCATGCCGCTGATTGACTTTGCCTTAAAAAAAAAGCCGTCCAACATAGACGACTTCGCAGGCACACCGAGCATCTTGACGATACGCAGTAACTTCTTGCCGAATCCAACCTTCGCCCGGCTTCGCTCACCGTCTGCGATTAGTTTCATCCAAGGATCTCTGCTTGGCCAGAGTGGGTTGCCCAGAATTTGCTAAGAACAAAGGTTTCATCAACCGAGATCATCGACTCAGTATCAGATATCATGCAGTAAACATTTCCATTCCAGGCTATGTTATTCCAACCATTAGGTGAGGTGGGCCATGAGGCCCGTGAATCGAATATTATACCATCTTCGGTGGTATAATTAAGATGGGAAAAATCTCCATCATCTGAATCTAATATAAAAATTATATCGTTAGCCGAGTTAGCTGTTGCCGCATACCAAGAACTAGCTGGAAGGTCTGTAGTAGCCCACGATATGCCGTCCGTGCTTATATGGGAAGTATCTGGTGTTCCGTCCGATATAACGCAAAATAAATTTCCAATTACCGACAAGCTTCTTGAATATGACGCTATCGGAAGTGATCTTGCAGTCCATGATGTGCCATCAGGTGACGTTGCGACCACTGACGAACTTGTTCCGGCGACAATAGCGAGGAATACTGAACCGTTCCATTCGTGGTACAGCCATCTTTGTGACGATGGCATCCATCTTTGCGTCCAGGTAATTCCGTCAGGGGATGTGGCACAGATATTTGTATTGTAAGCTATGGTTAAAAATACTGTTCCATTCCATGAAACATCTTTCCATGTTTGTGCCGACGGGAGAGTCCGTTGTGTCCATGTTATCCCGTCAGGAGACGTTAGAGCCACATCAGACGAAAATAAACCTTCCGCGATTAGGCAGAAAACAGACCCGTTCCACTTGATCTCGCTCCACTCGTCAGATACAGGAAGAGTCCTAACTGTCCAGTTTTTCCCGTCTGAAGAAGTGGCTACTTTGTTTGAATCATCTCTGGAAGCTACGCAAAAAACAGTGCCGTTCCATTCTATATAGTCCCACGAATAGTCAACTGGCATTGCATATTTAGGGACATCAATAAAATCAGCCATCTTTTACGCGCTCTCCGGCATTCCAACATAATACGTGTCAACGCGCTGCTCTTCTGCAATCGTCAGGTATTTGCTGGCAACACTGAGATCACAGTTAAGCACATCAACAGTGCCTTGAAGCCTTGTCAAAGTCGTGCTTGCTCCACCAGCATCCCCGATAGCAGAGAAGCGATAGAAGCTCGCGTACCCTGAAGCGGCGTTGGCGCCATACCATTCTTCAGAGCTAAGTTTAGCGATAATCCCGGCAACGGGGGCGGCCTCAAAATTAATACCAGTTCCGGCACCAGCGTTGGAAATGGTGCAAAGAAGCGTCGCTGATCCGATAGAATCATTTGGCGATGCCGGGACAAGGGCATCAGCAGCAGCAGCGGATACCGGGTCGCCGTAAATTTTAAGAGTACCGCCGTTCATTTCAGCGGCCATGGCGATGAGCTGTGCGTTACGCACTCCTGTGCTAATTTCAAAAGACATTGTTGTTCTCCTTAATCAAGGGCAGCGATGAGCTGGCCGATATCTATGACAAGCGGGTTTGCGTTATCAATGAGCCTGTCTACTGCCAAAGGCCCGGTCATCAAACAATTTCCTACAGTGGATGCGTCCCAGATTGAAACATAGGTCACGGTATAAGCAGTGGCACCAGCAGCAGGCGTGAAGGAAACAGCCACCTGAGACAAGGATTGAC
>JAQICG010000230.1 GCA_027858635.1 Gammaproteobacteria bacterium
GTACTCCCCGGTAGAGGTGGTTTTACTCTGTTTTCGTTGCACAGCCGGTTTTTCCAGTTGCCCATAATCAACATCACCATTGGTATTACGAGGCACTACATTTATCTCCGGCTTTTTAGCCGTGGGTAGAGCACCCAGGCCGGTCGCTACCACAGTGACCCGCAACTCTTCACCCAGCGTGTCGTCGATGGCCGTACCCATCACCACAGTTGCGTCATCCGAAGCAAACGAGCTGATGACAGCGCCTATATCCTGAAACTCACCCAGTGTCATATTAGCGCCGGTGACATTGACCAGAATACCTCGAGCACCGGATAAATTCACATCTTCCAGAAGTGGACTTGCGATGGCTGACTGAGCGGCGTCTTTAGCCCGGTTTTCACCCAGCGCTTTGCCGGAGCCCATCATGCCCATGCCCATCTTTGACATCACCGTGCGCACGTCAGCAAAATCGACATTAATTACACCGGGATTGGTGATCAGCTCGGTAATACCCTGCACGGCACCACTTAAAACATCATTGGCACCATTAAAGGCGTGCATCAGATCAAAGTCACGACCGTAGACATCCAGTAATTTGTCATTCGGAATAGTGATCAAAGAGTCGACATTGCGGGTCAGTTCATTAATGCCGCTCATTGCAATTTTCATGCGCGAAGCACCTTCAAAACCGAACGGCTTGGTAACGACACCGACCACCAGAATGCCCATTTCTCTTGCCAACTGTGCCACCACCGGCGCGGCGCCTGTACCCGTGCCGCCGCCCATCCCGGCAGTGATGAACAGCATATCGGTATCACCAATCGCCTCCTGAATTAGCTCGCGATCTTCCAGTGCCGCCTGCTGTCCGACTTCCGGAGTTGCGCCTGCGCCCAGCCCTTTGGTTATGTTGCAACCAATTTGCAATGACTTGCAGCCCGTTAATTTGCTCAAGGCCTGTGTATCGGTATTGGCGCAGATAAAATCTACGCCGCTAATGCCACTGGATACCATATGTCGAACGGCGTTGCCGCCACCACCGCCAACACCCATGACTTTAATGACGGCGTCTTGTGCTACTGAGTCCATAAATTCAAACATAAGCGTTCACCTTTGTCTGTTTGCTACTGTTATATTTTCCGGCATGACACCGGGCTATTTTCAACTTCTTCTGCGCTAACTTTGTCATTAATTCTTTCATTAAAAATTCCCCTGAAACCAACTTTTCATTCGTGCAAATACGCTCTTTATTCCACCATCCATCATAATGTGACTGGTGCCGGCATCACGATGCTGACTACCAAATAGCAAGAGCCCGACGCCCGTGGCGTAAATCGGATTACTGACCACATCCGACAGACCTCTTACGTATTGAGGCAAACCCAGCCGAACCGGCATGTGAAAAATCTCCTCTGCCAGATCGATGACGCCTTCCATTTTTGAACTACCACCCGTCATTACAATACCGGCGGCGATAATCTCTTCATATCCACTCTTGCGAAGTTCTGCCTGAACCAGCGACAACAATTCTTCATAGCGCGGCTCCACCACTTCAGCCAGCGTTTGCCGCGACAGTTTACGGGGAGCACGATCGCCCACACTGGGCACCTCAATGGTTTCTTCCGGATTAGCCAACTGCCTTAATGCGCAGGCAAACTTGACCTTTATATCGTTGGCATATTGTGTGGGCGTGCGTAATGCCACGGCAATATCATTAGTCACCTGGTCACCCGCAATGGGGATAACGGCGGTGTGTCTGATTGCGCCATCCGAGAACACCGCAATGTCCGTCGTGCCGCCACCAATATCAATCAAACAGACACCTAGCTCCTTCTCATCTTCGGTTAACACCGAGTAACTGGACGCCAGTTGCTCCAGAATAATATCGTCTACTTCCAGACCACAACGACGCACACACTTGATAATATTCTGTGCCGCGCCCACCGCGCCGGTCACCAGATGCACCTTGGCTTCAAGGCGTACACCCGACATGCCTATCGGCTCACGAATGCCTTCCTGCTGATCAATGATAAATTCCTGTGGCAGGATATGAAGGATGCGTTGATCAGCCGGAATTGCCACTGCTCGCGCAGCATCAATCACCCGATCAAGATCACCATTAGTCACTTCCCTCTCGCGTATGGCGACGATACCGTGAGAATTAATACTTCGGATATGGCTGCCTGCAATACCGGCAAAAACCGAATTAATCTGACAGCCTGCCATCAGCTCTGCCTCTGCGATGGCGCGCTGAATTGACTGAACGGTCGATTCAATGTTTACCACCACGCCTTTCTTAAGACCATATGAAGGATGCGAACCCAGGCCGATACTTTCCACACCCCCTTCTGGCGTTATCTCACCTACAATCGCCACC
>JAQICG010000282.1 GCA_027858635.1 Gammaproteobacteria bacterium
CCTGCAACAGGATATTGAATACATCAGGATGCGCCTTTTCGATTTCATCGAGCAGGATAACCGAATAGGGTTTGCGTCGAACCGCCTCGGTTAAATAACCACCCTCCTCATAACCAACATAACCGGGAGGGGCGCCAATCAAACGGGCGACCGAATGTTTTTCCATGTACTCGGACATGTCCAGACGGATCATGGCGTCTTCGGTATCAAACATGAACAAAGCCAGTGCCTTGGTCAGCTCGGTCTTACCTACGCCGGTTGGTCCGAAAAACATGAACGAACCATTGGGCTTGCCGGGATCAGACAGCCCGGCGCGTGAACGGCGGATGGCGTTAGCCACCGCAACAACCGCCTCATCCTGTCCTACTACCTGTTTTTCCAGTACCGTTTCCATCTGCAGCAGCTTTTGCTGCTCGCCTTCCAGCATCCTGCTCACCGGTATACCGGTCCAGCGGGCAACGATTTCTGCGATCTCATCACCGGTGACCTTGTTTCGTAACAGCTGGCCTTCGGTAGGCTCCTTTTCTTCAGCATGCGCGGCCTGTTCGAGTTGTTTTTCCAGTTCGGGAATACGGCCATATTGCAGTTCGGACATACGACTCAAATCACCAGCACGACCTGCTGTTTCCAGCTCCTGACGAGCTCGCTCCAGCTCTTCCTTGATGTTCGTGGAACCCTGGACCGCCAGTTTTTCGGACATCCACTGCTCTTCCAGATCACTGTACTCTTTTTCCAGTTCATCGAGCTCTTCTTCCAGATTTTTCAGGCGCTGCAAGGTGGCTTTATCGGTGTCTTTTTTCAGCGCTTCGCGTTCAATTTTCAACTGAATAATTCTGCGATCGAGCCGGTCCATCACTTCGGGTTTGGAATCGATTTCCATGCGAATACGAGTGGCCGCTTCATCAATCAGATCAATCGCCTTGTCCGGCAAGCGCCGGTCACTGATGTAGCGATACGATAATGTGGCCGCGGCGACAATCGCGGGGTCGGTAATATCGACGCCGTGATGCACCTCATAACGCTCTTTCAAACCGCGAAGGATGGCCACGGTATCTTCAACGCTGGGCTCGTCCACCAGCACTTTCTGAAAGCGCCGTTCCAGCGCGGCGTCTTTTTCGATGTACTGACGATACTCGTCCAGTGTCGTCGCGCCGACACAGTGCAACTCACCTCGCGCCAGGGCGGGCTTGAGCATGTTACCGGCATCCATCGAACCTTCGGCTTTACCCGCGCCGACCATGGTGTGCAGTTCGTCGATAAATAAAATCACCTGGCCTTCCTGTTTCGACAGGTCGCTCAACACGGCTTTCAGACGCTCTTCAAACTCGCCGCGGAATTTTGCCCCGGCGATCAGCGCGCCCATATCCAGCGACAACACCCGTTTGTTTTTTATGCCGTCGGGCACTTCGCCGTTAATAATGCGCTGCGCCAGACCTTCGACGATGGCGGTTTTACCGACACCGGGTTCGCCAATGAGCACAGGATTGTTTTTGGTGCGCCGCTGCAATACCTGCACAGTACGGCGAATCTCTTCATCACGCCCGATCACCGGATCAAGCTTGCCCTGCTGAGCACGCTCGGTGAGATCGACGGTGTATTTCTCCAGCGCCTGACGCTGCTCTTCGGCATTCGGGTCATCCACTTTCTGCCCGCCGCGAACCTCCTCGATCGCCTTTTCCAGACTCTGTTTATTGGCCCCTGCGTTACGCATCAAATCGCCCAGACGGCTTTTATCTTCCACGACGGCGAGCATGAACAATTCGCTGGAGATGTACTGGTCATTGCGTTTCTGCGCCAGCTTGTCGGTGAGGTTGAGCAGACGATTCATCTCGTTAGAAATCTGAATCTCGCCCTGATGGTTCTCAATCTGCGCCATGTGATCGAGCTCTTCATTGAGCTTGCTGGTCAACAAATCGACATTCACACCGGTGCTGCTGAGCAGATGGCGCACCGTGCTGCCACTCTGACCGAGCAACGCCAGCATCAGTTGTACGGGTTCGATAAAAGCGTGGTCACGACCCAACGCAAGCGACTGCGCATCGGCCAGAGCAACCTGGAATTTACTGGTTAAACGATCCATTCTCATAAAGTAAGCCTCAATAATTTTTGATATAGTTTGTATATGAGGCCAG
>JAQICG010000339.1 GCA_027858635.1 Gammaproteobacteria bacterium
CTTCAGAAGACCAGAACGTTTTGAAAAATTCCTGCTCGCCTGCGAAGCCGATGCGCGTGGTCGCACCGGTTATGAAAACAGATATTTTGCACAGGGTGAGTTTTTCAGAAAAGCATTCAGGGCAGCGAGCAGCGTTGATGTCGCCACCCTGCGCGAGCAGGGTTTTGAACACCTGGCGCTGGCGAACAGGATTCGCGAAGAGCGGATCCGGCTGGTGAAGGCCGTTAAAAAACCGGAATAGATTTTTTTTTAATAAAGCAGTTTCGGCCATGTCAGCTCCAACTGTAGGTGCGAATTCATTCGCACATGCCCGGACGGAAAAACAGTGCGAATGAATTCGCACCTACAAAAAAGCCACCGAACATTAAATAAAAGTTTCGATTTTCTTCAGCACCCGCCGAAGCGCCGGGGTTCTAGTCAATAAAAACGCCAGCAGTACGCCCGAGGCATTGGCCACCATATCGGCCAGTTCGGCGCTGCGCGCAGGGTCGAAGCTCTGCACAATTTCCAGTGCGATTCCCATAAAAACAAATATCAGCGCGTAAATAATACGGTGCTTTTTTACATGGTAAAGCTGCGCGAACCAGCCCATCAAAACAAAATAGGCCAATGCATGCATAACCTTGTCGAAATTGGGCAGGTCGATGCCTGAGTCGGGCGGATGACTGCTGGCGGTGAGATAGATGACTAACGCCACCAGCGCATAACCGATGGCCAGCCAGAGTTTTTGATAACGATGAACAGGGTTTGCTATGTGAATCATACGAACAACATTAACAGCACCGCGCCCAACAGTAAGCGATAAATCACGAACGGCATCATGCTGATTTTTTCCAGCAGCTTGAGGAAAAAATGGATGCAGGCGTAGGCGCTGAGTGCGGAGATAATCGCGCCCATGAGCAGAAAGTTAATATCGGTCACGCTGGCGACCTGAGCGTATTTCAGCGTTTCCAGCCCACCCGCCAGTACGATCACCGGGATGGAGAGCAGAAAGGAAAAGCGGGCCGCCGACTGGCGCGTCAACCCCAGCATCAGCGCGGCGGTGATGGTGATGCCGGAACGCGAGGTGCCGGGGATCAGGGCCATGGCCTGCGCCACGCCGATAATCAGCACATCCTGCCATTGCAGACTGTGTTCATCGCGCGTCAGGTTTTTATTGCGATCGGCCAGCCACAGTAACAGGCCAAAAAAAATCGTGGTGACGGCGATCACCACCGGGGTGCGCAGATGTTCACTGATGACATCCTGAAAGATCAGCCCCGCCAGCCCCACCGGAATGGTACCCAGCAAAACCGCCCAGGCCAGACGGCTGTCGGGTGTGTGTTTGCCGCGCAGCGAACCCAGCCATTCGATGAACATTTTTTTCAGTTCGGTGCGGAAATAGATCACCACCGCGGAGAGGGTGCCGGCGTGCACGGCGACATCGAAGGCCAGCCCCTGATCGGGCCAGTCGGTAATGATGGGCACCAGAATCAGATGTGCCGAGCTGGAGACGGGAAGAAATTCGGTGAGCCCCTGAACCAGGGCCAGAACAATAACCTGAATGATGTCCACTAATTATTTTCCATGTTGTTTGTTATCTTGAAGCCTGTGAGCATGTGAGCGAGCGATTGACCTTGTAAAATCCCTGGCAGCTAACCACCCGCAAATTGTTTTTTAACTTTTCGAATTTTCAGCGCTCTTCGCGATTACAGCCGGCCTCTGAGGTCCTGCATGATAAACCCGGTTAACGGTTCATCGTAATTTTTTGTTAGGGCCATGACCTTGAAGCGCTCACCCATTTCAGAGGGCAGGGTCAGGGTTTTTATCTGCTGCGCCAGCAGCAGCTGGTCTTTAACATCATCGCTCATCTCACGCTGATGCAGCTCGTCCAGACCCGCGCTCAATAAAAACATTGCCTGCGTGGTGAAGCCGCTGACATCAAAACCGGCGTCGAGCGCCGAATAGGCGACGTCGCTGAAATCGACGAAGGCGGTAATGTCCTGCAGGCCGGGATACCAGAGCGGATCGGTGTGGGCGCGGTGCTGGTAGTGGCACATTAGAGTGCCCGCCTGACGCTGCGGATGATAATACTCCGAGGCGACGTAGCCGTAATCGATCAGCAGTACCAGCCCCTGTTCCAGCGTTGCCGCGATAGCGGCCAGCCAGCCCGCGACGGCGGGATTATATTCTGAACAATAACTCTCGGGCAAAGCATTTTCGATGCGCGCTTCGATGTGGCGCACCGCCGACTCGACCACTGGCTCCGCCGGTCTGTATTCGGATCTTAGCTCACTGTCTCTGCAACTCACGTACAGCGATTCGACCGTCTGCTCATGGATGCGAAAGCATTCCACCGGCATGGCGTCCAGCACTTCGTTGGCGACGACCACACCCTGTATTTTTTCGGCGGGCGGGGCATCCAGCCAGACCACACGCGCCAGCAAATGCGCAGCTTTTGCTGCGATGGTGTCGCGCTGGCGCTGCTTCAGGGCAGCGCTGACCTCGACAATGAAATAGTGCTCGGGCAAAGCCTCGAGCCGCTCCAGCTCCAGCAGCATATCCGCCGCCATCACCCCGGAGCCGGCGCCAAATTCCAGCACCGCCGGTTTGTCCATCGTCGCCAGCACCTCGGCGGCCTGGCGCGCAAGGCACTGCGCGAACAGCGATGAAACCTCAGGCGCGGTAATGAAATCGCCCTCGGCGCCAAACTTGCGCAGATCGCTGCTGTAGTAGCCGTAGCCCGGCGCGTACAATGCCATCTGCATAAACCGGCTGAAGGCAATCGTGCCTGAGGCGCGATTGCACTGCTCTTCAATTTGCACACACAGCGCCTGACTCCAGGTTTTGAGGCTTGCTTCCGGCTCGGGCAAAGTATCAACAGATTGAGACATGGT
>JAQICG010000064.1 GCA_027858635.1 Gammaproteobacteria bacterium
CCGCGATGCGCGCAGGCGGGCGAGTGCGTCGGGGACCGCGGTGTTGAAGATGACGGCGCCCTGGCTGCCGCCGATGACCAGCAGACGTAAACCATTAGTGCGAGCGGCCAGTCTTTGCCGCGGTGGCGCTATCGCGATTATCTGCTTGCGCACCGGGTTGCCGACATAAAACGCTTTCTTACTCAGTGTGCCGGGAAAGGCCTCCATGACTTCGTTGGCGACACGTGCCAGCAGCCGGTTGGTTAATCCCGCGACGGCGTTTTGTTCATGGATTAACAACGGCTTTCTCATTAACCACGCCATCAGACCACCGGGGCCGGAAGCAAATCCACCCATGCCCAGAACCGCACAGGGTCTCTTTTTCAGCAAAACACGCCCTGCCTGAAAACAGGCGACCGTTAATCGCACCGGTGCAAGCAGGCTGTTAACCAAGCCCTTACCGCGCCAGCCCGAAATGCTTAACCACTCTCAATGGGGTAACCCGCCTGCGGTACCAGTCTCGCTTCGATTCCCGCCTGCGTGCCCAGCCAGATCACCGGCACACCTCTGGCCCGCAATTCATCGGCCACGGCCAGTGCCGGAAACACATGACCGCCGGTACCACCGGCCATAATTAGAACAGGTTCGACCGATCTCATACGGTACCCCCGGCAGTAGCTGCTCTGGACTGACGACGACTGCCGCGACCGACGGCCTGTTTTGAAAACTCGCCGCATTCACAGTGAATGCGCAGCAGCAAACCAATGGCCATACAGCTCACCACCAGACTGCTGCCACCGTAACTCATCAACGGCAAAGTCAGGCCTTTGGTGGGCAGCAGCCCCATATTCACACCCATGTTAATCACCGCCTGCAGCGCCAGCCAGACACCAATGCCGTAGGCCGTGTAGGCGGCAAAACGATTACCACTTTTTTCCGCCTGCAAGCCGATTTTGAAGGTTCTGAAAAATAGCAGCGTGTACATCAAAATGACAAAAAAGACGCCCATAAAACCCAGCTCTTCGGACAGCACCGCAAACAGAAAATCAGTATGCGATTCGGGCAGATAGAACAGCTTCTGCACACTGCCACCCAGTCCGGTTCCCCACCAGCCACCGGTTCCAATTGCGATCAGCGACTGCGTCAACTGAAAGCCGGTATCAAAAGGGTCAGCCCAGGGATTCATAAACGAGGTTAAACGCTCCATCCGGTAAGGCGAAAAAATAATCAGCATCAGGGCACTTGTTCCGAACATAATCATAAATAAGGCAAACTGTATAAAGCGAACGCCGCCCAGAAACATCATCGCCAGCACGGTCCCCATGATCACCACTGTGGAACCAAAATCCGGCTCCAGCAACAGCAGCAGTCCCGCTAAACCCACCATTATCATGGGCTTGATAAATCCGAGAAATGAAGTTCTGACTTCCTCGCCGTGGCGCACCAGATAGCCCGCTACGTAAATCAGTAAAAACAGCTTTACCACTTCTGAAACCTGAAGACTAATAACGCCCAGTGAAATCCAGCGCGTACTGCCATTAATGGTTTTACCTATGCCGGGGATCAACACCAGCACCAGTAAAAACAGCGCAAAACCCAGCAGCGCCACGCCGGATTTCTCCCACTGCACCAGCCGGATGCGATAAATCACCGCTGCCGCTATGAGGCCGATAATGACAAACACCAGCTGGCGCTGAAAATAATAAAGTGGATTGGAAAAATTACGATCAGCCACACTCACTGACGCTGAAGCCACCATCACCAGACCCAGAGACATCAGCACCAGACAGACAGTTACCAGCATCGGATCCAGGTATTCCAGCTGCCATGAAGTCACGCGTTTGGCCTCTGTCTTGGCTGTCGGCTTAATCTTAGGCGCACTCATCGAACATGCTCCCGCACCGCGTCCATGAACACCTGCCCACGATGCTCAAAATTGCGATACATATCGAAGCTGGCACAGGCCGGTGATAACAGAACGTTGTCGCCTTCCTGTGCCAGATTAGCGGCTTTAATAACTGCTTCATCCATATCCGCCGCATAAACCACTGGTACAAGACCATTCAGCACGGCACCGATTTTTTCTGCATCGCGCCCAATTAACACTGCCGCGCGCAGATGCTGAGCCGAGACCGTTGCCAGCGGTGAAAAATCGGCGCCTTTGCCATCCCCTCCCGCTATTAATACATGCTTTCCTGGCAAACCTTCAATCGCGGCAATGCCGGCACCCACATTGGTGCCTTTGGAATCATTAAACCAGTTCACACCATGCTTCTCCATCACCCACTGGGTACGATGTTCCAGCCCGGAAAAGTTTTTAATGGCTTCAAGCATAAAGCGATCAGGAATAGTCAGGGCCGTGCCCAACGCCAGAGCCGCCAGCACATTGGCAATATTGTGCGCGCCTTTTATTTTTATCTCATCGACACTCAATAACCGTTCTGTGCCTCGACACAGCCAGTTCACTCCTTCGTAATCACACAGACCAAAATCATTATTGCCCGGCTGCTTCAAGGTAAAGCCAACGGTATGCGCGCAGGCAAATATCTGATTGCCAGCCAGTTCATCATCTCGATTCACGACACAGGTTTTTGCGTTGCGATAAATTTCATGTTTACTCATTACGTAATTGTTCAGATCATCATAACGGTCCATATGATCAGGACTGATATTCAGCACCACGGCCGCTTCCATGGGCAAGCTCTGCAAAGTATCTAACTGAAAACTCGATAACTCCAGCACGTATAACTCGTAACTATCGTCTACGATTTCAAGCACCGGTATACCGATATTGCCGCCTATCGCAACATCAATGCCCGCGCATTTCGCCATCTCACTCAGCAAGGTCGTAACTGTGCTTTTGCCATTCGAACCGGTAATACCGACTACAGGCGCGGTCACTTCGTGCGCAAACAGATCTATATCCCCGGCGATTTCCACGCCCTGCTCTTTGGCTTTCTTCAGGGCGGGTTCTGACATAGACACGCCCGGACTCACGACGATACGTCGTGCAGAGGTGAATAACGCCGATTTAAATTTACCGGTATGCAATTCCACATCAGGATACTTTTCTTTTAATTCAGTCAGGCCCGGCGGCAGGTCACGGCTATCCACGTCGACGACGCGTTCACCCAGACTACGCAAATAACGCACGACAGAAAGCCCGGTCACACCCAGGCCGACAACCAGGGTATAAATAGCATTCTTTTCAATCTGCTTTTTTTCCATTTTTTTCATAACTTCACTAGCTGCAATCGTATTGGAATATCTATTTCTTATATTTCTTAGCGGATCTTGAGCGAAGCCAACCCGATCAATACCAGTATCACGGTAATAATCCAGAAGCGGACGATCACTCTTGGCTCCGGCCAGCCTTTTAATTCAAAATGATGATGCAATGGCGCCATACGAAAAATGCGTCGGCCGGTGAGCTTGTATGAAGCCACCTGCATGATCACCGACACGGTTTCCATGACAAATACGCCACCCATAATCAACAGCACCAGTTCCTGACGAATCAATATCGCAACCACGCCTAATGCGGCGCCCAGTGCCAGTGCGCCAACATCGCCCATGAACACCTGTGCCGGATAAGTGTTGAACCACAAAAACCCCAGACCCGCGCCCACCAGCGAGCCACAAAATATGGCCAGTTCACCTGCGCCGGAAACAAAGGGGATACCCAGATAGTTAGCGAAACCGGCGTGGCCGGTGACGTAGGCAAAAATACCCAGCGCGCCGGCCACCATCACGGTCGGCATAATGGCCAGGCCATCGAGTCCGTCAGTCAGATTCACCGCATTGCTGCTGCCGACAATCACTAGATAACTCAGCACCACAAAAAAACCACCCAATGGAATCATGACGTCTTTCAAAAAGGGCACAATCAGGGCCGTCTCTATCGGCGACTCGGCCATGCGATACATGACAATTGCCGCTGTCAGACCCACCACTGTCTGCCAGAAAAACTTGGTTCGCGCAGACAGTCCTTTAGCGTTGCCATAAATCAGTTTTTTATAATCATCAATGCCGCCGATCAGACCAAACAACATCGTCACCACCAGTGCTATCCAGACTTTGTTGCTGGAAAGATCGCTCCATAGAAGTGTACTCACCGCAACGGCAACCAGGATAAGTGCGCCCCCCATGGTTGGCGTACCCGCCTTGGACAGATGTGACTGAGGACCATCATCACGCACCGACTGACCAATCTTGTAGGTGACCAGTCTTCTGATCATCGCCGGGCCTATCAACAGTGACAGCAACAGGGCGGTGATTGTTCCAAGGATTGTGCGCAGAGTAATGTACTGAAAAACATTAAAGCCCGTGTAATACTGCTGTAGATACTCAGTAAATATAAGCAACATCAGCCAGCCCTCTGTTTATTATTATTGTTATTATCCAGCCGCAGCGCGTGCACCACATTTTCCATCGCCATCGCGCGCGAGCCTTTCACCAGCACCACCGTCGAGGCCTTGAGATCTGCTCTCACCGCTTCAATTAATGCCTGTTGATCGGAATAAAATTCACCGCCCTCACCAAAACCTCTCACTGCATGACGGCTGGCTTCTCCCATGGCAAACAGTTTTTTTACCCCCATCTGTTTAGCG
>JAQICG010000200.1 GCA_027858635.1 Gammaproteobacteria bacterium
GGGCATTACACTGGCAACCTCAGAGATGTTGACACGTGACGACACCGAAAAAGCAGATGCCGCAGTGTTGGAAGCAGCGTTCAATATGGCTGCGCCTGAAGCCGGTAAGGTGGTCGCCAGTGATGTGGCCATGTATTCCGGTGATGTAGCGCTGGTTGTTCTGGAAGACGTCCGTACGCCCGACGATATCAGTCAGGCACAAATTGATGCGATCAAAACTAAGGTATTACAGGACGTGTCAACTATGGAGTTCAACACGGTTCTCCAGGCTATAAGAGATAAGGCGGATTTGCAGATCAATCCAAAAGTCATTCAGTAAGCGAAAGCGTTCGGGGATTGCGACATGATTAAGGCAATCACCCGCTTACCCCTGCACTGGCAGATTTTTGCGGCGCTGATGCTGGCGGTTATTGTCGGCCTGGTCGCTTCTCCTGAAACCAGGGTTCTGGGTATGCCGCTGCTCTCAGTGCTCAGCTTTTTCGGTATGCTTTTTCTCAATGCGCTGAAAATGCTGATTGTGCCGCTGGTGGTTGCCTCCATCATTACCGGCATGATGGAGCTCAAGCCCAATACACTTGGGCGTCTGGGCACAAAAACACTCCTTTTCTATATGTCGAGCAGCCTGGTCGCTATTCTGATCGGCCTGCTGCTGGTGAATGCTCTGCAGCCGGGCATTGTGGATGGACGCCCTGCGCTGGAGACCCTGGCCATGACTTCGGATATAGAAGCCGTCATGGAGAATGTTGAAGGCACCGGCATGGGCGACATCGCGGAAGTGTTTTTGCGGATGGTGCCGGCAAATGTGGTTTCTGCCGCTGCTGAAGGGCAGATGCTGGGGCTGATTTTCTTCAGCCTGCTATTTGGTTATTTTCTCTCTAAGCTGAAAGATTCCCACGGCAGGGTGCAAAAAGATTTCTGGCAGGGGCTGCTCAGCATCATGATCCAGATCACCAATCTGGTGATGAAATTCGCGCCCATCGGGGTCTTTGCACTGGTCGCCAAAGTGATCATGCAATCGGGTACCGAGGCATTCGGCCCGCTAGCGGTATTTTTCGCCACCGTAATAATGGCGTTGGCGCTGCACATGTTTGTTTATCTGCCACTGGTACTGAAATTTGTGGCTAAAGTAAGCCCGACGCTGCACTTTAAGGCGATGATGCCCGCGATTCTTACCGCCTTTTCCACCAGCTCATCCTCTGCAACCTTGCCGATAACGCTGGATTGCGTGGAGCAGCGCGCAGGCGTTTCCAATCGGGTGAGCGGTTTTACCCTGCCGTTAGGGGCGACGGTCAATATGGACGGAACCGCGCTGTATGAATGTGTGGCCGCCATGTTTATCGCGCAGGCGTACGGCCTGCAGCTGAGTCTCGAAATCCAGTTTTTAATTGTACTGATCGCCTTGCTGACCTCCATCGGCGTGGCCGGTATCCCTTCGGCCAGCCTTGTAGCAATCACCATCATCCTGGGGGCTGTAGGGCTGCCGCTGGAGGCGATAGGGCTGATACTGGTGGTCGACCGGGTGCTGGACATGTGTCGCACCTCGGTCAATGTGTTTAGTGACTCCTGTGCAGCGGTCACCATCGCCCGCCTTGAAGGTGAGGAGGGGGTGCTACAGGAAAAAAACAGTTAGGAGGCTGTCGGATTCAGGATGAATTGGTCGTTCTCTCATTTTCTCGCTTCAATCCCTCTAACCCCGACAGCCTCCTAGATAGTATTCATCAAATGTAACAAAACAAGACCTAACCCTCTGTTTATTCATCTGCAAGGAAGGATCTATTGATATAAATCAATTTTGACTCTTGATATTGAGCATGTAATAGATTAAGTTCAATAAAACAATAACAAGAAAGTGCTATATGAATAATAATCTAACAACAATATTTTTTACATCGTGTATTAAATCAACCAAATACAATTCTCTATTTATAAATATAAAGCGCAGATTTCTAAGTTTCTCTTTGTTGATGTTATTTACACCCGCTTGTTTCGCATTAAGCACATCATTTAATAATCTTTTTCAAGTCCAGCCTGATTACACTGAAGTATTATTACAAAATAATATTTTTGATCGTGATACTCATGATGGTATAGGTGTGGATGTATCTATATCTGATTATCTTAATGCTAAAGGTGAATATGAAATTCCTATAGGCTCTCTTTGGACATGGCAATTTCTACGAGTTGAGAATGAAGAAGGCTTGCCTGTTAATCAGATTCTGACCGAACTAAATGTTACCTATGAAGGCCAAGTTGGTGACTGTCCCTTTCAATGGAGCACAGGTGATTGCGAAGCTATAATCGCCTGGAAATATTGGTGGCGCTATCCTTGCGCCAGCGAAGGTAAATATCGGTTAATAGTGTTCTTTAATGGCGAGGAAATTGGTAAAGACGATTTCTCACCAAGTCGATTTACACCTGAGATTGATAACGTGTGGATTAATCATGACAGTATTCAGCCGGAATTAAAGGCTTATAACATTGATGGAGAGAGTACAGAAATTTATGTACAAGTTGTGGGTATTTCTGGTCCAGAAAAACAATGTCGTCAATCTATACCTGACGCTATCGTTAAATTGACTAATATTATTAAACCCAATACGGGTGGTCATGAACATTTTTCTGATGAAAATGAATTGGGTACAGGTGAGTATATTCCATTTAGCTCGA
>JAQICG010000438.1 GCA_027858635.1 Gammaproteobacteria bacterium
AAGAGGTTGTGTTATGCCCTACTCTCCCGAACAAATTCAAGAGATGGATGTACTGATTCACTACAATCTGGAAAGCACGCAACAGGGTATCAAGGTACACGGAAACGCCAATCCAGGCACCATCGAAGCAGTTAAACGCCTGCACCAGAAAGGCCTAATTACTAAGGTGGATGGCGGCTATCTAACTGACCTGGGTCGCACCGCCGCCGAACATGCCCAGACCCTGCTGTTAATGCTGGCGCCGTATAGCGAAGCCAGCTGAGCAACGTCGTCTTCAAAAAACCGGCTGAACGATGAAATAAAGCGACCTCAAGGTCGCTTTATTCGTCATGCCTATAAGACTTCTTCCAGCACATGCCGAAGGCCGCGCTTAGCGACGAAAACGGCCACGACAACGAAGATTATCGAGTCCCAAACCTTCAAACCCTGTTATCATAGCGCTGCTCTCATACACTCAAAGACAACGCTTCGTGACCACCACTGACTTTTCAACACTGCCCCTGTCGGCTGAATTTTTAGCCAATCTGGAATCGCTGGGTTACCATTCCATGACCCAGATTCAGGCCCAAAGCCTGCCTGCGATTTTGAACGGCCAGGATGTACAGGCGCAGGCCAAAACCGGCAGCGGCAAGACCGCCGCCTTTGGCATTGGCTTGCTGCACCGGCTGGATGCAGACACTTACCAGACTCAGGCGCTGGTGCTGTGCCCGACGCGCGAACTGGCCGATCAGGTCAGTAAGGAGTTTCGCCGTCTGGCCCGGCCCATAGCCAACACCAAAATTCTCACTCTGTGCGGCGGCACCCCTTTAGGCCCACAGCTGGCTTCACTGGAACATCAGCCGCACATTGTCGTCGGTACGCCCGGGCGCATCTTCAAGCACCTGCAAAAGGGCAGCCTAAAACTCGATAGCCTGAAAATGCTGGTGCTGGATGAAGCTGACCGCATGCTGGACATGGGTTTTTATGATGACATCATGCGCATCATCGAGATGATGCCGAAACAAAAACAGACCCTGCTGTTTTCAGCCACCTACCCGGCAGGCATCAAACAGATCAGCAAGGCCGTGCAGAACAATCCGCTGGATATCCGTGTCGAAACTTTGCACGACAATACAAAAATAAAACAGCTCTTCTACGAAATAGAAAAAGGCCAGCGTAACCGGGCATTGGTCGCGTTATTAAGACATTACCGCCCCGAATCGAGCGCCATCTTCTGCAACCGCAAACAGCAGTGTCAGGAACTGGCTGATGAATTATGGCAGCAGGGCTTTCACGCACTCGCCCTGCACGGCGACCTTGAACAGAAGGAACGAGATCAGGTGCTGGTACAGTTCTCCAACAAAAGCAGCTCGATACTTGTCGCCACCGATGTGGCCGCGCGCGGACTGGACATTAAAGATTTGCAGGCGGTGATTAATTTCGAACTTTCACCCGACCCGGAAATACATATCCACCGCATCGGGCGCACCGGCCGCGCCGGCAATGAAGGCCTGGCGCTGAGTTTATTCACCGCCTCTGAGTCACCCAAAGTCAATGCCATACAGGAATATCAAAAAAGCCCCGTGCAGATCGATGAGCTTGCATCACTTAAAACCAGCGACGCCTTCACCCTCACTCCGCCCATGGTCACGCTGTGCATTAACGGCGGGCGCAAAGACAAAATTCGCCCCGGCGACATACTGGGTGCGTTAACCGCAGACAATAAACTTTCCGGAAAACAGATTGGAAAAATCGACCTGTTTGATACGATCGCCTACGTCGCCGTGGAACGTGCTATCGCCAGTCAAGCATTAAAAGCACTATCCGAAGGTAAAATAAAAGGCCGTAAGTTCAGAGTGCGCAAGTTACGCTAATAGTGCACGCGCAGCCATTCACAATTACAAAATATACATGCCAGACAAACCTATCCAGACTGATGTATTAATTATCGGCGCCAGCGCCTCGGGTTTGATGTGCGCCATCGAAGCCGGCAAACGAGGGCGCAAAGTCACCGTACTGGACCACGCCAACAAGGCCGGTAAGAAAATTCTGATGTCCGGCGGTGGCCGCTGCAATTTCACCAACATGGATGTCAGTGCCGACAATTTTATTTCGCACAATCCACATTTCTGCAAGTCAGCACTCAGCCGCTACACACAATGGGATTTCATCGCTCTGGTTAACGACCATCAGATTGCCTACCACGAGCGCGAGCACGGCCAGCTGTTCTGCGATGACAGCGCCAAAGACATTCTTAATATGCTGCTGGCGGAATGTGAAAAAGTGAAAGTTAAAATCCGGCTGAAATGCGAAATAAACAAAGTCGAAAAACAAGACGACGTTTTTATTACCAACACCACGCAGGGAAAATTTCACAGCACCTCGTTAGTCATCGCCAGCGGCGGCCTGTCGATTCCAAAAATGTGCGCCAGCCCGTTGGGCTTTAAAATCGCCGCGCAGTTTGGTCATCACCTCTGGCCCACCAGCGCGGGGCTGGTCCCGTTCACCCTGCAACCGCACGACAAGGGTCTGCTTGCGGAACTGTCCGGCATTTCGGTGGACTGCATCGTCAGCAACGATCGCATTCAGTTTCGCGAAAACATTCTATTCACCCATCGCGGCATCAGTGGCCCGGCCATTTTGCAGATCTCTTCCTACTGGCAGCCTGGCGAAACCGTCAGCATCAATCTGCTGCCGGAGGTCGATGTGGTGGCGTTGCTCAATGCACGCCAGAACAAACAACCCAATCTGAAATTAAAAAACATGCTGAATGAGATTATGCCCAAGCGTCTGATTCCGGTTTTACTCAGTGAAGCCCTGATCGAAAAACCTTTGCAGGAATTATCACAAACACGTATTCAGGAAATCGCTCAACAGCTGCAACGCTGGCAGATCAAACCCAACGGCACCGAAGGCTATCGCACCGCCGAAGTCACCCTCGGCGGTGTCGACTGCGATGAGTTGTCATCAAAAACCATGGACTCGAACAAGGCCAGGGGACTGTATTTTATCGGTGAAGTGGTCGACGTGACCGGCTGGCTGGGTGGCTACAATTTCCAATGGGCCTGGTCGTCGGGCTGGTGCGCGGGTCAGGTGGTTTGAACGAAGATAGCTGTGCAGGGCTTATTATCGGTGGGTTGCTCCCTCAGTTCACAATGACCGTCTGATGCACATCCCTGTGTCTCAGACATAAACCTTAAATTGCGTCAACAACCGCATTCAGCG
>JAQICG010000350.1 GCA_027858635.1 Gammaproteobacteria bacterium
TTGCCATAATTTCACCGTAAACTTCAGTCAGGCTCTTGTCTGGGGAGCTCGTTACAAGTACAATTCAACGCCTTTTACGAAGGCATTCCAAGAGGAAGCTAACACATGAAACCTGAAATACACCCAGCCTACCACGCCGTTGAAGTTACATGTAGCTGCGGAAACACATTTACAACCGGTACGACCTACGGCAAGGACAAGCTCATGATTGAGGTCTGTGCTGAGTGTCACCCCTTCTATACCGGCAAGCAGAAAGTACTCGATTCCGCCGGTCAGATTGAAAAATTCAACAAGCGCTTCGGCGGCAAGAAGTAACACTTCAATGACTGCACTGAAGATGAAAAAAAGCGCCACCCGGCGCTTTTTTTTGCTGTGTCTGCCATTATTGGTCTGGAGCCTCTCGGACCATCAGCTCACCCTTGCCGCGGAGCAAAGCTGTGCAGGCGAGACCTATGATGAAACTGTCATAGTCAAACATGTGCACGATGGTGACTCAATAAAACTCACTGATGGCCGAAGCATTCGCCTCATCGGCATCAATGCCCCCGAAGTCGCCCGGGATGGGCGGGCTGATGAGGCCTTCGCCCTGCCGGCCCGCGATTTACTGATGACACTGCTCTCTGACCATAACAATCGGATCAAACTGATTCATGGCCGTGAAAAAAAGGATCACTATCAGCGCTCGCTGGCGCATCTTTTTCTGCCTGACGGGACCAACGTGCAGGCACAGCTGCTGGCTTCCGGCCTGGTGAATGTCATCAGCATTCCGCCCAATATACGTTTCACTCATTGCTATCAACAGGCCGAAAAGCGCGCTTTTTGCGACGGCAAGGGGCTCTGGTCGCAGCCCATACCTGTCATTGAAAACCTCAACGATTCCGCCCGGGGTTTTCACGTGCTACGGGGTGAACTCAAAAACATTAACGGTTCCCGCAGCGGTTTGTGGCTAACGCTGGAACACGGCCTCACTCTCAGGATTCACCCTTCCAAACAGCCGCTGTTTGACCGGCAGCGACTGCAATCGCTGGTCGGACAGCCAGTGATTGTCAGAGGCTGGCTACAGGCCAAAAAAGATCCCAAAAAGGGTGAACGCTTTTACATGGAGATCAAACATCCTGCCTCCATTAAAGCAGAAAGTAGTGCGTTGCAATGCTAGAATTAACGCTTTAAACATCACGCAAGCCCCGAAGGCCTATGACTAATCGATACAAACAACAAGCTCTGGATTATCACTCTCAGCCTAAGCCGGGAAAAATTGCCACCGCCATTACCAAGCCCTGCGAAACCCAGCACGAGCTATCACTGGCCTACACCCCCGGCGTAGCCGAGCCCTGTCGCGCCATCGCCCGTGATGAATCCGAAGCTTACAACTACACCGCCAAAGGCAATCTGGTATCGGTCATCAGCGACGGCACTGCCGTATTGGGTCTCGGCAATATCGGACCCGTTGCCGGCAAACCGGTGATGGAGGGCAAGGCGGTACTGTTCAAGGCCTTTGCCGATATCGACGTTTTTGACATTGAAGTAGAAGCGGACTCATCCGAGGATTTCATCAGAACCGTGCGCAATATTGCGCCTACTTTTGGTGGCATCAATCTGGAAGACATTGCCGCCCCCGCCTGTTTTGAAATTGAAACTGCGCTGATCGAACAGCTAGATATCCCGGTTTTCCACGATGACCAGCACGGTACGGCCATTATCATTTCGGCGGCCATGATCAATGCACTAAAATTGCAGCGCAAGAAAATTGCAGAGGTACGCGTGGTCTGTCTGGGCGCAGGGGCGGCGGGCATCGCCTCCATGAAATTACTTCAGGCGCTGGGCGCTAAACCCGAGAACCTGTATATGATCGACCGCAAGGGCATCATCCATACCGGCCGGGATGACCTCAACAAATACAAGCAGGAATTCGCCGTGGAGACCGAATTGCGCACACTGGCCGACGCCATGAGTGGTGCCGATGTCTTTATCGGCGTCTCAGGCCCCGATTTACTGAGCTCGGAGATACTCGCCACCATGGCTGAAAATCCGATTGTTTTCGCCCTCTCTAACCCTGACCCTGAAATCCTGCCCGAGCTGGCGTACAAAACGCGTGATGACCTGATCATGGCGACTGGGCGCAGCGACTATCCTAATCAGGTCAATAATGTGCTCGGCTTCCCCTACATTTTTCGGGGGGCGCTTGATGTTCGCGCAACCTGCATCAATCAGGAAATGCAGCTCGCTGCCGTTCACGCCCTGGCCGAACTGGAACGTGAACCGGTACCGTCTGAAGTCCTGACCGCCTATCAGCAAGATTCCATTGTTTTCGGTAAGGACTACATTATCCCTAAGCCCTTTGATCCGCGCCTGATCGATGCTATTCCTCTGGCGGTGTCGAAAGCGGCCATCGCCAGCGGCGTGGCTTGTAAATTGCCAGTTAAAAACAACCAGTCTAAAGTAGGCTGAGTCTTCAATCAGCGTACACTATAGAAAAACCACTCGATAACGGAGTGGTTTTTTTTTGCCCCATTCAGTCACAATGCACTTAGACTTATAACCGAGTACTACACAGCCCAACGGGAGGTTAATTTGAATAAAATAAGCATTGTAGGTGCGGGTCGGGTCGGTGAAGCCACTGCCCAGTTTATTGCCGGCAAAGGCATGTGCCATGAAATCGCCCTTGTGGATATCCGGAAAGGCGCCGCCGAAGGTGTCGCCCTGGACATTCAGGAGGTCACGCCGCTGCTGAAATACGATACCCGCCTTTACGGCGGTTCTGACTATGCCCTGCTCAAGGATTCCGATCTGATCATTATCACCGCCGGCCTGCCGCGCAAGCCAGGTATGTCTCGATCCGATCTTCTAGCTACCAATGTGGCCATCAGCAACAGCATTATCGAAGGCGCTATGCAGTATGCACCCGAGAGCCTGCTGCTATTTGTCAGCAATCCGGTGGATGTCATTACCTATCATGCCTGGATAAAAACCGGTTGGCCGCGCCATCGCATCTTCGGTCAGGCGGGGGTACTGGATTCCAGTCGCATGGCCAGTTTCATCGCCATGGAAACGGGTTATTCGAACCTCGACATCAATGCCATGGTACTCGGCGGTCACGGCGACACCATGGTGCCGATGTTGCGCTATACGACTATCTCGGGAATTCCCGTGAGTAA
>JAQICG010000219.1 GCA_027858635.1 Gammaproteobacteria bacterium
TGGTTTCACAGGGGTTTCAAAAAATCTTAGCTTCACCCATAGGTTAAGCGGGCATTTTTTGATCCGCTGTGGACCAAATTGCCAGGAGCGATTTGGCGCGTTAGCCCCGCAGGGGTGAACCACATGGATGTGGTGAACAATCAAGAGCTTGTGCCAGGCGCCGCGGTTAAGCTACGGATTCAGGTTTAAGTATCAGCAGAAATAAAAAAGGCCAGCTGTATGCTGGCCTTTTCATGTTTGGCTCCTCGACCTGGGCTCGAACCAGGGACAAACGGATTAACAGTCCGTTGCTCTACCAACTGAGCTATCGAGGAATGGTGCTCTTCTCAGGCTCTCGCCTTGATTGGAGGCGGTATGCTACCGATTTGACCACTGTCGGTCAATACTTAATGCACGATTGTGGTTTATTTAACCCGGATTAATGGCCGTCGCGATTCTGCTGAGTGCTTTTTCCAGGTTTTCCATGCTGGTGGCATAGGAAAGTCGCAGGTGGCCGTCGGTACCGAATGCAGAACCGGGGACAACGGCAACGTCGGCTTTCTCCAGCAGATACTGCGCCAGTTGTACGTCATCATTGACGCCATCCATGCGATCAATGACGGCGTGAAATGAGGGGAAACTGTAGAAGGTGCCATCACTAGGCAGGCACTCTACGCCTTCCATCTTATTCAACGTTGCCAACACGTAATCATGACGCTGCTTGAAAGTATCGCACATGATTTTCAGAAAACTTTGGTCACCGTTCAGGGCCGCTTCGGCGGCAACCTGAGCAATCGAGCAGGGGTTGGAGGTGCTCTGTGACTGCACCTTCTTCATCGCCTTGATAAGATCGGCCGGGCCGGCACCGAAGCCGATGCGCCAGCCGGTCATGGAATAGGCCTTGGAGACGCCGTTGAGGATGACGGTACGGTCTTTCAGCTGCGGGCAGACGTTGAGGATGTTATTGAAACCCTCGTCGGTCCAGACGATGTGCTCGTAGATGTCATCGGTGACGATCAGAATTTCCGGGTGCTTGAGCATCACCTCAGCCAGTGCTGTCAGCTCCTGGCGGGTATAGGCCTTGCCTGACGGGTTGGAGGGACTGTTGAGAACCACCAGACGGGTGCGCGCGGTGATCGCCGCTTCCAGCTGTTCGGGGGTGATCTTGAAAGACTGCTCGATGCCACTGTTGATGATGACCGGTTCAGCATCGGCCAACTTGACCATATCCGGATAGGAGACCCAGTAAGGCGCCGGGATAATGACCTCATCACCAGCGTTTAATAGCGCCTGAGCCATGTTGTAAAATACCTGTTTACCACCGACAGAAACCATCACCTCTTCAGCGCTGTAATCGAGACCGTTATCGCGTTTGAATTTGTTTATAATGGCCTGTTTAAGTCCGGCGGTACCATCCACTGCGGTATATTTGGTAAAACCGTCCTGAATGGCTTGAATGGCAGCCGTCTTAATATAGTCCGGTGTATCAAAGTCAGGTTCGCCGGCCGCCAGTCCGATGACGTCACGGCCCTGTGCACGTAGTTGGTTGGCCAGTGCGGTAACCGCGAGAGTAGGCGATGGTTTGACTCGTTGTACGCGAGCAGATGTTTGAATTTTCAACTGTATGATTCCGTATGCTGCAAAGTTTATAAATCGAAAGCTCTATTTTAGGACAACTCGGGTTAATTATCATTAATTCCGCACAACTCCATAAAATAGCGATTATTTTGTAATGATTAATCCGAGTGTTTTTAACAAATCATATGCCTAAACAATTCGAAATAGTAACCGACTACGAGCCGGCAGGTGACCAGCCTGAAGCCATTGCCGCTTTGATGGAGGGTATCGAAGCCGGACTGGCGAAGCAAACGCTGCTGGGTGTGACCGGTTCAGGCAAGACCTTTACCATCGCCAATATCGTGCAGATTACTCAGCGTCCCACCATCGTGCTGGTACCCAATAAGACGCTGGCAGCGCAGTTTTATGGTGAGATGAAAGAATTTTTTCCGCATAATGCGGTGGAATATTTTGTCTCCTATTACGATTACTACCAGCCCGAAGCCTATGTGCCCGCCAGCGACACTTTTATCGAAAAAGACGCCTCGGTGAACGAGCACATCGAGCAGATGCGGCTGTCGGCCACCAAGGCGCTGATGGAGCGTAAAGATACGATTATTGTTGCCACTGTTTCGGCGATTTACGGCCTGGGCGATCCGGAGTCCTATTTTTCGATGGTATTGCATCTGGTGCGCGGTGATCTGGTCGATCAACGCCAGATTCTGCGCCGCCTGGCAGAGCTGCAATACACCCGTAACGATATGGAGTTGAGGCGGGGCTGTTATCGGGTGCGTGGTGATGTCATTGATATACACCCGGCCGATTCCGAAAAGGAGGCGGTGCGCATCGAGCTGTTCGACGAGGAGATCGAAGGTCTGAGTATTTTTGATCCGCTCACCGGCGAAGTTCTGCGCAAGGTGGCGCGATTAACCGTCTACCCCAAAACGCACTACGCCACACCGCGCGACATGATCGTGAAAGCGATCGGCCAGATTCGCGAGGAGCTGGGCGAACGCCTGAATGAACTCAGAGCCATGGACAAGCTGGTAGAAGCGCAACGCCTCGAGCAGCGTACCCGCTTTGACCTGGAAATGATGCAGGAGCTGGGTTACTGCAACGGGGTCGAAAATTATTCGCGTTATCTGTCGAACCGAAACGCGGGTGATCCACCTCCCTGTTTATTCGATTACCTGCCGGATAACGCCTTGATGGTAGTCGATGAAAGTCATGTCTTAATCCCGCAACTGGGGGCCATGTACAAGGGCGATCGTTCACGCAAGGAAAATCTGGTGAATTTTGGTTTCAGGCTGCCCTCGGCGCTGGATAACCGGCCACTGCGTTTTGACGAATTCGAAAAAATGATACCGCAGACCATCTTCGTTTCCGCGACGCCGGGTGTTTATGAAGGAGAGAAAAGTGATGCCGTGATCGAGCAGGTGGTTCGGCCTACCGGCCTGCTCGATCCGATCATTGAAGTGCGCCCGGTGGCAACCCAGGTGGATGATGTGCTCTCTGAAATCAACGAGCGCGTCGCATTAAATGAACGGGTGCTGATTCTGACCTTAACCAAGCGTATGGCGGAAGATTTAACCGACTACCTGACAGAGCACAATGTCCGGGTGCGCTATCTGCATTCCGATATCGACACCGTGGAGCGGGTGGAGATTATTCGTGACTTGCGTCTGGGCGTGTTTGATGTGCTGGTCGGCATTAATCTACTGCGCGAAGGTCTGGATTTACCGGAGGTTTCGCTGGTCGCCATTCTCGACGCTGACAAGGAGGGCTTCTTGCGCTCCGACCGTTCACTGATCCAGAGCATCGGCCGGGCCGCGCGTAA